>NZ_CAKASO010000062.1:0-14264 GCF_916862475.1 Nocardioides sp. Leaf374 | reverse complement strand
CCTGGGCCGCGGAGAGTACGACGGCGCCGGTCAGCAGCACGCTGCGCGAGCCGAACCGGTCGACGCGCAGCACGACCAGCACCAGCAGCGCCCCGCCGAGCGCGCCCAGGACGACGCCCCACCAGGTGGGGTGCTCGACGGCCAGCACGATCGTCGCCAGCGGGGTGACGGTCACGGCCATGGCCACCACCAGCACGCGGAAGCCCACGTGGCGGGTGAGCGCGGCGCAGGCCGACCACCCGAGCATGAGCAGCAGGGCCAGCACGAGGACCACCCAGGCGTCGTCGTCGAAGCGGTCGACGTCGGGCAGGGGCTGGGCCGGGTCCTCCAGGCTGAAGCCGGCCAGCGCCCGCTCGAAGAAGCCGGTGACGGCCAGCACCCCGGTGAGCGTGGCGTAGCCGACGACCGTGAGCGCCCCGACCACCACGCCGCTGAGCGCCCGCGTGGGCAGCAGCCAGCCGCCGGCGGTGACCAGCACGGCGAAGAGCAGCAGCGCGACGGCGGGGCCGACCGCGCCCAGGTCGTCGCCGCTGTCGGAGGTGCCGAGCACGTCGTCGACGAGCTGGCCGTAGACGACGAAGAGCCCCAGCACGGCCACGACCACGAAGGGCGCCCGGCGGGTCAGCACGTAGCCGCCGGCGGCGAGGAGCACCGCGGCGAGACCCGCGAGGTAGAGCGTCGCGTCGCTGTCGTCGAGCGCGACGCCCACCATCAGAGCCGCCGCGAGGGCACCGAAGGCACCCGGCCAGGAGACCAGGTCGTGGCGGTCGCGCCGGTCGTCGGCGCCGCCGCCGGCCGAGCCGCTCGCCGGGACAGCCACCGGGCCGGACACCGGGCCGGTCGGGCTCGCGCCGACCGGGCGGCCGTGAGCGGACCCCGGGACCGCGGGCGCACCGGTCCCCCCGGGGAGGCCCGCGCCCGAGCCGGCCGTGGCGGCACCCGCGCGGCTGGTCACCACGCCGAGGGCGGCGACGCCCAGCAGACCGAGCGTCGCGAGCAGGCCGACGACGTAGTTGGACCAGTCGAGCTCCCCGTCGAAGCGGGAGTAGAGCGTCGACAGCGCCACCGCGGTCGACAGCAATGCCACCCCGAGCCCGACCGCAGCGCGCTCCGGGTCCAGCGGGCTGTCGGTGTGCAGCCGGTCGAGCAGCGACGGGCCGGGCGGCTGCCCGGGTCCGCCCGGGTGTCCGCCACCCGCGCCAGGACCGGGGTACGCCGCCGACGCCGGGGCGCTCGGCGGCGCGCTCGGCTGCGGCGCGCTCGGCGGGGCGCTCGGCGGCACGCTCGGCAGCGGCACGCTCGGCGGCGGGGCGCTCGGCCGGGGCCCGGTCGGCCCCGGGGCGGCGGACCCCGCCGGCGGGGGCCCGGACGGAGGCGGGTCCGCCGGGACCGGCACGGGGGCAGGCGGCACGGGGGCAGGCGGCACCGGGGCAGGCGGCACGGGGGCAGGCGGCACGGGGGCAGACGGACCGGACGGGCGCGGACTGGCGGGAGGGGGGCCGGTGGGGGGCCCGGCGTCGGGGGGCTGCGTCATCCCGGCAGCCTAGGGGCCGGCTCTTTACCTCCGCAGCGTTCTTCGCGGCCCTGCCCCCGCCGCCCCGCTCTCGGCGCCACCTCGCAGGGTGCCCGCGCGGCGCCGTGGACCGCAGGTGTCCCGGGCGGCACCGTCGCCCGAGTCCTCGGCCTGCCCGCCGACACCGCCGGGCCGCGACACGTCCTGAGGTTGAACGAACGTTCGATCAACCCGACGCACTCCTCGACCGTCGGCGACGCCGTGGCGCGGACGACCCGGGGCCCGCACGTCCCGGGTTGAACGAACGTTCGACCAACCTGCGGCACTCCTCCAACGTCGGCGACACCGTGGCGCGGACGACCCCGGGCCCGCACGTCCCAGGTTGAACGAACGTCCGACCATCCCGACGCACTCCTCCAGCGTCGGCGACACCGTGGCGCGGACGACCCGAGACCCGCACGTCCCGGGGTGAACGAACGTTCGACCAACCCGCGGCACTCCTCCAACGTCGGCGACACCGTGGCGCGGACGACCTGGGGCCCGCACGTCCCGGGTCGGACGAACGTTCGACCAACCCGCGGCACTCCTCCAACGTCGGCGACACCGTGGCGCGGACGACCCCGGGCCCGCACGTCCCAGGATGAACGAACGTCCGACCAACCCGACGCGCTCCTCCAGCGTCGGCCCCACCGCGGCGCGGACGACCCGGGGTCCGCGGCTGCGCCGCACCGCCGGGCGCGACCGGTCAGGCCGGGCAGGGCGGGCCGTGGGCCGGGCCCCGGGCCACGAGCGCGACGACCGCACCGACCGCACCGACCGCACCGCCCATGCCGAGGGTCAGCCGCGCAGGGCCGGCAGCACGTCGGCGGCCACCTGCTCGAGGACCGCCTCGTCGCCGGCGTAGGGGCCGTCGGGGCGGGGCCAGTGCGTGATGACGTCGGTGAAGCCGAGCGCTGCGGCCCGCCCCGTCATGTCGGTGAAGACGCCGGCGCTCTCCAGCGAGAACTGCGGTGCCGAGTCGAGGTTGAGGTAGCGCGGCACCTCGGCGGGGTCGCGACCGTGCTCGACCAGCGCCTCCTCGAGGGTCCGCCGTGCCTGGTCGAGGCCGTCGAACCACGCGTCGAGGGTGTCCACGCGCGGACCCGTGGTGACCCACGCGTCGCCGGTGCGGGCGGCGAAGCGCAGCGAGCGGGGGCCGTTGGCGGCCACCACAAGGGGCACGTCGCGCAGCGGTGGCAGCGTGCGGGCGTCGCGCGCGGAGAACCACCGGCCGTCGGCGTCGACGTGGTCCTCGGTGCGCAGCCGCACCAGCAGCTCGACGAACTCCTGGAACCGGTCGACCCGCTCCCGGGTGCTGAGCTCCTCGCCGCCGAGGATGCGCGAGTCGAGGTCGCCCCCCGTGCCGACGCCGAGCAGGAAGCGGCCGCCCGACACGTCGTCGAGCGACTGCACGTCGCGGTGCAGGGCCACCGGGTGGCGGAAGTTGGGCGAGGAGACGAAGGTGCCCAGGCCGATCCGCTCGGTGACCAGGGCGGCCGCGGTGAGGGTCGGGGTCGTGCCGTACCACGGCGACTCCGGCAGACCGCCCCACACGAGGTGGTCGTAGGTCCAGGCGTGGTCGAAGCCCATGGCCTCGGCGGCCTCCCACCGCGGGCGCGACTGCGCCCAAGGCAGCTCGGGCAGGATCGTCAGTCCGAAGCGCATGCCCGCGACTCTAGGGGCTGGAGCCCCCGCCCGGTCGGGGCGGCGGCCCGTGTCAGCCGCGCGGGATCCAGACCGAGCTCCCGATCTCGCCCTGCGCGGTCTGCGGCGCCTCGTCGGAGTCGCCGCCGCCCGCGCGCTCGGTGAGCACGGAGAACCGGACGGCGCCGTAGTCGCCGTCGTGCAGGCACGTCGAGGGCATCGTCAGCCGCGCGACGTCGTCGGCCCAGCGCAGCCGCAGCCCGTCGCACTCCAGCGGCGCCTCGGTGGGCTCGCGGTCGGTGAAGGCGCCCTCCACGACCTCGGCGCTCACGTCACCGCTGCCGTTCTTGCGGGCGACCAGCCTCAGCCCGGTGTCGCCGCGAGGGTCCAGGCTCACGACCAGCACCCCGGACCGGTCGGCGGCGAAGGTCGTGCGCACGACGACGCGGCGGTCGTCGTTGGCGACCTTGACCCGGGTCACGTCGAGCCGCTTGGCGCCGCCTGCGTCACCGGTCGCGTCGGTGACGACCACCGTGGCGGCCGACGCCGGGGAGGTGAGGGCGAGCGGGGCTGCGACCCCGAGGACGAGGGCGGCGGCCGCAGCCGCGGGGAGGAGGCGCATGGTCCTTGCTCCCACACCGACGGCCCGGCGTCACGCGACACGCCGCACGGCTGGCCCGCCGCCTCCCGCTGCCGGGGCCGGGCGTCCGGGTCGGCCGCTCGCCGCGGGGTCGCCCGGTCGACGGGGCCGGTCAGCCGGTGGCGCCGGCGTTCTCGAGCTCGGGCGGCGGCGGGTAGCCGTTGCCCTGCCCGTAGTAGTCGAGCCACACGTCGTCGCCGATCGCCGCGCCGGCCTCGACGTAGGACGCGCTGGTGCGGTAGCCGACCGCGGGGTCGGCCGCGAGGGCGACCAACCGGTCGGCCAGGGCCCGCTCGTCGCCCAGGTCCTCCTGGAGGAACGGTCCGTAGGTGCCCACCGTGACGATCCAGCCGTCGTGCAGGCTCGCGACGCTGAGGTAGCCGGGGTCCTCCTCGGGGTAGCCCGCCTCCCAGCTGAGCGCGGTGCGCACTCCCCCGGGGCTCGACTCCTCGCAGCCGGCGGCGAACCGCGTGGCCCGGCTGTTGCACGTGAAACGCTCGAAGGCCTCGGCGCGCCGGCTGACCACGACCCTGACGTGGGTGCTGATCCCGCGGTCGTCGGGGAAGGCCACCTCCACCCCGAGGGCGCTGCTCGGCACCCCGTCGCGGCGGAAGAGCGGCGCCGCGGCCGACGCCGACTGGCCGACGTGGTCGATGACCGCAGCGGCGAGGGCGCGGGAGGTCGTCGACTCGGAGGTGGGGCGCTCGTCGTCGGAGCGGTCGGCGGGGCCGGCGCCGCCGCCCGCGCAGGCCGCCAGCGACACGGTCAGGGCCAGGGACAGCGTCGCGACCGCGACGGACCAGCCTCTCCGCGGGGCGCCGTCACGCCCGGTGAGGGCCGGCCCCGGTCGCGTCGCCTCGGCGGCCCGCCGAGGTCCGCGGCCCACCGATCCCTCGCCTCGACGCCGAGCGCGGCTCGTCCTGCGGGGGCCGGTGGGTCGCGGGGTCATGCCCGGTGACGGTAGTGCCCCGCAGTCACCGGCGGGTCACGACCACGCGGGCTCGCCGCCCGGGGCAGCGGCCCGGGCGGGATCGGGGGCTGGGCGGGCCATGCCCCGGGCGGGATCGGGAGCTGGGCGGGCCCGGGGTGTGCCTAGGCCTGTGCGGCCAGCGTGAGCGGGTGGACGGCGGCGGCGCCGGCGCCGCGGATCGCCCGGGCGGCGAGGGTGAGGCTCCAGCCGGTGGCGACGAGGTCGTCGACGAGCAGGACGGATCGACCCTCGAGCGCGCCCGGCTCGGCCTCCAGGGCGCTGCGGCGCCCGACGGCGGCGACGCGCTGGGCGGAGTTCATGGAGCCCTTGCCGGGCGCGACGTCGGGGTCGACCACGGCCCAGCGCCCGAGCACCGGCACCTGCAGGTAGCGCGAGAGGCCGTCGGCGAGGTCGGCGGTCAGCGTCGGGCGGGTGGCCGACTCGACCACGACGATGCCGTCCACCGGGGGCCGCCAGTCGCCCAGCACCTCCACCACGGCGCGCACCAGGGGCACCGGCACCGGCCCGTCGGGGGTCTCGGGGCGGAACAGCTCGCGCAGGGCCTGGCCGTAGCCGAGGTCGGTGAGCCGCGCGACCGCGCGGCCCTCCTCGGCCGCGGCGGCGATCTTGCCCTTGAGCTCGACGCCGAGGCGGTCCATGCCCACCGGCCACATCTTGCGCGGCGCGATCGGCACGCCGGGCCGGGCCAGGCGCTGCTGGGCCTCCTCAACCGCGGCCTGCGACACCGCGCTCGACAGGGTCAGCCCGCCGCAGTTGTCGCAGCGACCGCAGGGCTCGGCGGCCGGGTCGTCGAGCTGGTCGCGCAGGAACCACATGCGGCAGCGATCGGTGTCGAGGTAGTCCAGCATCGCCCGCTGCTCGCGCTCGCGGGCCTCGCGCACGCGGGCGTAGCGCTCCTCGTCGTAGCTCCACTCCTGCCCCGTCGACTCCCAGCCCCCGCGCACCCGGCGCACGGCGCCGTCGACGTCGAGGACCTTGAGCATCGTCTCCAGGCGGGTGCGGTTGAGCTCCACGCGCGGCTCGAGCGCGGCGGTGCTGATCGGCCGGCCCTCCTGCGCCAGCACCTCCAGGGTCTGACGCACCAGCTCCTCGCGGGGGAAGGCGAGGGAGGCGAAGTAGGCCCAGATGTCGCGGTCCTCGGTGGCGGGCAGGAGCACCACGGTGGCCTCGCTCGTGCCGCGCCCGGCGCGGCCGACCTGCTGGTAGTACGACACCGGCGAGGACGGCGCGCCCATGTTGACCACGAAGCCGAGCGTGGCGTCGAAGCCCATGCCGAGCGCGCTGGTGGCCACGAGCGCCTTGACCTTGCCGGCGATCAGGTCGCCCTCGAGGGCCTGGCGCTCGGTGGGCTCGGTCTGACCGGAGTACGCCGCGACCTCGTGGCCGCGCGAGCGCAGGTAGTCGGCGATCTCCTGGGTGGCCGCCACGGTGAGGCAGTAGACGATGCCCGACCCGGGCTGCTCGGCGAGGTGGTCGGCCAGCCAGGCCAGCCGCTGGTCGGCGGTCGGCAGCCGCACGACCCCCAGGCGCAGCGACTCGCGGTCGAGCGAGCCGCGCAGCACGAGCACGTCGCGGCCCAGCTGCTGCTGGACGTCCTCGGTGACGCGCTCGTTGGCCGTCGCCGTGGTGGCGAGCACCGGGATGCCCTCGGGCAGGTCGTCGAGCATCGTGCGGATGCGGCGGTAGTCGGGGCGGAAGTCGTGGCCCCAGTCGGAGATGCAGTGGGCCTCGTCGACCACCAGCAGGCCGGCGGTGGCGGCCAGCCGGGGCAGCACCTCGTCGCGGAAGCCGGGGTTGTTGAGCCGCTCGGGGCTGACGAGCAGGACGTCGACCTCGCCGGCGTTGATCGCGTCGTGGATCGGCTCCCAGTCGCCGATGTTGGTGGAGTTGATGGTCACCGCGCGGATGCCGGCGCGCTCGGCGGCGGCGATCTGGTTGCGCATGAGGGCCAGCAGCGGGCTGACGATCACCGTGGGCCCGGCGCCGCGCGAGCGCAGCAGCAGGGTGGACACGAAGTAGACCGCCGACTTGCCCCAACCGGTGCGCTGCACCACCAGCGCGCGCCGGCGGTGGACCGCGAGCGCCTCGATGGCCGACCACTGGTCCTCGCGCAGGACGGCGTCGTCGCGGCCGACCAGGGCACGCAGGTGGGCCTCGGCCTCGTGACGGACCTCGGCGGGGGTGGCCTCGGTGGCTGCTGCGCTCATGCGGCCTGTCTACCAGCGTCCGCCGACGGCCCGGGGGCCGCCGTCCACAGGCCCGTCCGCCCGGCGCACCCCCGGGCCCGCGGCCCGCGACTCAGAGGTCGTGGTCGCCCCCGGTGACCCCCTTGCCCATCGAGAAGCTCAGTGTGAGGCCGGCGTCGACGGGGAGGGAGGCTCCCTTCACGACGTATTCCGAGATCACCGTGGTGGCCGACTTCATCGCGGGACTGATCTCTCCGACGAGGTCGGCGAACCTGTCGAGGGAAGCCGAGAGACCCTTCATGAACGTCCGGCACCCCGTGGCTACCTGGCCCCGAGGGTGGCCGCATGAACCCTGACCTCGGGACGCCCCTGCCCCGGTCCACGGCCCTGGCCCTGTCGCTCGTGGCGGGGGCGGTGGTGCTGGCCGTGCCCACGGCACTCGTGCTGCTGCGCGCCGTGGACGGGTCGGTGGGATCGTCCGTGCTGGGCCTCGGCATGGCTCTCGTCCTCGTCGCGGGACCGCTGCTGCTGGCCCGTGGACTGCTGCGGGTCCGGGTCCACGTCGGTCCCGACGCGGTCACGCGCACCCTCGGTGGTCGGGTGGCCCACCGGATCGCCTACGCCGACGTCACCCGGGTGCGGGTCAAGCGCGAGCCCTACGCCCTGACGATCACGCTGTGGGGCACCGACCCGGAGGGGCGTGAGGTGGTCTTCCCGGTCTCGCGGTCCTACGTCGGCGACCTCGAGCCGCTCGCCCGACGACTCGACCCCGAGGTCGAGCACCGCGGCGCGCAGCTCTTCGCCGACGAGCACGAGCGCCGCTGGTGGCAGGAGTTCCGCGCCGGCACGTTCTGAGCCGCAACCCGCCGGCCGCCCTGCCGCAGCGGGCCGTCGTACGCCGCCGCGCTCCGGCTCAGCCGCCCAGGGCGGCCCGGGCGGCCTCGTGCAGCGCGACGACCTCGCGTCGCAGCTGCGCCCGCTCGGTGACCGGGCCGCCGGGCCAGGCCACCCGCAGCGAGGCCTCCCCCGTGGCGTCGACGACGTGCCAGGTGCCGCCGTGGGCGTCGACCGAGGTCATCTCTGCCGACGTGGCCGCGGGGTAGCCGTGGGCGCGCACGATCCGCAGCGAGTCCTCGGCGTGGTCGTCGTTCATGTGTGCGAGCACGGCGTCGACGACCTCCTCGCCGAGGCCGCCGTCCGAGGCCCCGGGCCCGGAGGTCACGGCCGGCTCACCAGATCCTGACCCGGTCGGCGGGGTCGAGCCACAGCCCGTCGCCCTCGCGGGTCCCGAAGACCTCGTGGAACTCGTCGAGGTTGCGCACGATGTTGGCACGGAACTCCGGCGGGGAGTGCGGGTCGATGGTGAGGTACTGCCGCTCCTGCTCCACGCGACGCTTGGTGCGCCAGACAAAGGCCCAGTTGAGGAAGAGCCGCTCGCGGTCCTCGACGCTGGCCGCGCCGCCGGTGGAGATGACGTAGGCCTTGTGGCCGATGGTCAGGCCGCCCAGGTCGCCGATGTTCTCGCCGACGGTGAGCGAGCCGTTGACCTTCTCACCCGGCAGGGCGCGCGGCTCGAAGGCGGCGTACTGCTCGACCAGCGCCTGCGACTTGACCTCGAAGGCGGCCTTGTCGTCGGCGGTCCACCAGTCGTTGAGGTTGCCGGCGCCGTCGTACTGCGCCCCCTGGTCGTCGAAGCCGTGGCCGATCTCGTGACCGATGACCGCGCCGATGCCGCCGTAGTTCTCCGCCGGGTGGGCGTCGGGGCTGAAGAACGGCTTCTGCAGGATGCCCGCGGGGAAGCAGATCTCGTTGGTGCCGGGGTTGTAGTAGGCGTTGACGGTCTGCGGCAGCATGAACCACTCGTCGCGGTCGACCGGCCCGCCGAGCTTGCCCAGCTCGCGGTCGGTCTGGAAGGCCGACGTGGCGGCGACGTTGCCCATGAGGTCGTCGGGGGTGACCTGGAGACGGGAGTAGTCGCGGAAGCGGTCGGGGTAGCCGATCTTGGGCCGGAAGGTCGCGAGCTTCTCGTAGGCCCGCTCCTTGGTCTCCTCGGTCATCCAGTCCAGCGCCGCGATCGACTCGCGATAGGCCGCGAGCAGGTTGGCGACCAGGTCGTCCATCATCGCCTTGGAGGCCGGCGGGAAGTGGCGTGCGACGTACTCCTTGCCCACCGCCTCGCCGATCGCGCCCTCGACCAGCGCGATGCCGCGCTTCCAGCGCGCCCGCAGCTCGGGCGTGCCGTTGAGGGTGCGACCGTAGAAGTCGAAGTTGGCCTCCACGAACTCGTCGGTGAGGTACGGCGCGGCCGAGCGCAGCACGTGCGTGAGCAGCCACGGGCGCCAGTCGTCGAGGTCGACCTCGGTCAGCACCGAGGAGAGGTGCTCGAAGAACGAGGGCTGGCGCACGCAGACCTCGGCCAGCACGAGGGCCTGGTCGATGCCGGGGCCGGCGAGGTTGGTGACGTAGGCGTCCCAGTCGAAGGCCGGGCACAGCGCCAGGAGGTCGTCGTGGGTGAGCAGGTTGTAGGTCTTCTGCACGTCGCGGGTCTCGGCGCGCTCCCAGTGGCCGGCGGCGATGCGGGTGTCGACCGCCAGCACGGTCGCCGCGGCGCCGGCGGGGTCGGCGTGACCGACCAGGCCGAGCAGGCGGGTGAGGTAGGCGACGTACTTCTCGCGGGTCTCGGCGAACTTCTCGTCGCGGTAGTAGGACTCGTCGGGCAGGCCGAGACCGCCCTGGCCCAGGTGGAAGAGGTAGCGGTCGGAGTCGCGGCTGTCGGTGTCGACGTAGGACCCGAAGAGGCCGTGGCCGCCGATCCGCTCGAACTCGCCGAGGAAGGCGGCGAGGTCACGCACGTCGCGCAGGCCGGCGACCGCGTCGACGAGCGGCTGGATCGGGCGGGTGCCGCGGGCGGCGATGGTCTCGGTGTCCATGAAGGAGGCGTAGAGGGCGCCGATCTTGCGGGCGTCGTCGTCGCGGGGCTCGCCCGCGGCCAGCTCCTCCACGATCGTGCGCACGTGCTGCTCGGCCGCGTCGGCCAGCTGCACGAACGGCCCCCAGCTGGAGCGGTCGGAGGGGATCTCGGTCTCCTCCAGCCACCGGCCGTTGACGTGGCCGAAGAGGTCGTCCTGGGGGCGGGTGGCAGGGTCCATGCCCGCGCGGGCGTCGTCGAGGATGCTCACGCAGCGACCCTAGCCGGGCGCCCCGACCGCGGGCACGCGACCGGCGCGGGTCGTGCCCGCCCGGGGGCCGCCGGGCGGTCGCCGCGGGCGCTCGGCCTGGTCAGACCGCGTCGTCGATCGCGGCGCGCACGGCCATCACGACGCTCTCCTGGCTCACGCCCTCGCGCACGGCGAGCTCGGCGACGAGACGGCGGACGACGAGCATCACCCCGCCCATCAGCGGCGAGATGTCGAGCTCGACCTCCTCGGCCGCCTCGTCGAAGGCCAGCGCGATCGCCTCGATCTCCAGCAGGTGGGAGAAGGCCAGCTCCATCGGGTCGACGTCGGGGTCGACGCCCTGCGCGTCGGCCGCGGTGACGCCGTCGAGGATGATGTGGCCCGCCCGGCGGATCCGCTCCTCGTCGCCCAGGTCGGCGACGGGACCGGGCTGGTCGTGGTCGTGGGCGTGGTCCTGGTGCTGGTGCTGGTGCTGGTGGTGCGCGGCGTGGTCGTGGCCGTCGTCGTGGGTCATGGCCCCATCATCTCGCGGGCCCCGTCCGCCCGCGCCCCGGCGGCACGCGGAGCCGCGACGCGCCGAGGGCGGTGTCGCGCGGGAGTACGGTCCGGGCATGAGCTCCGAGCTGCAGGTCGTCGCCACCATCCCCACCGACCCCGCCCACCGTGAGGCGGTGCAGGCCGGGCTGGCCGAGCTGGTCACCGCCACGCGCGCCGAGGACGGCTGCCTGGCCTACGCCGCCTACGAGTCGACCACCGCCCCCGGTGTCTTCGTCACCGTCGAGACCTGGCGCAGCCAGGCCGACCTCGACGCCCACATGCAGACCGCCCACATCGCGCGCGCCTTCGAGGTGCTCGGTGCGGCGCTCGTCGGCGAGGTGGCCATCCACCCGCTGACCCCGCTGGCCTGACCCGCGGCCGACGGCCGGTCACCGGCCACCGACAGGCGGGCGGGCCTCAGCGCATCCGCACGACCGACTTGCCCAGGGTGCGGCGCTCGTCCATGTCGACGAGCGCCCGGCCGAAGTCCTCGAGGGCGTAGGTCGCGCCCACGGGAGGCTTGACCACGCCCGAGGCCATCATCGGGGCGAGCTTCTCCCACTGCTGGTGCATGTAACCGGGGCGGCTCATCGCGTAGGCGCCCCAGCCGACGCCGCGGACGTCGGTGTTGTTGAGCAGCAGCCGGTTGACCTTGACCTGGGGGATGCCCTGGCCGGCGGCGAAGCCGACCACGAGCAGGCGGCCCTGGGCGCCGAGCAGGCGCAGGGAGTCGGTGAAGACGTCGCCGCCGACGACGTCCACCACCACGTCGACCCCTGCGCCGCCGGTGAGCTCCTGCACGGCGTCCTTGAACCCGTCGAGCAGCACGACCTCGTCGGCGCCGGCGGCGCGGGCGACGGCGGCCTTCTCCTCGGTCGAGACCACCGCGATGGTGCGGGCGCCCATGCCCTTGGCCACCTGGATCGTCGCGGTGCCGACCCCGCCGGCGGCGCCGTGGACCAGCACGGTCTCCCCGGCCCGGAGGCCACCGCGCTCGTCGAGGGCGAACTGCGCGGTGAGGTAGTTCATCGGCAGCGCCGCGGCCTCGTCGAAGGAGACCTCGTCGGGCACGGGGAAGGTGAAGATCGCGGGGCTGGCGACCAGCTCGGCGGCGCCGCCGTAGGGCCCGACGCCGGCCACCCGGGTGCCGGGCTCGTAGCCCTCGGGCCCGGAGACGACGACGCCGGCGAAGTCGACGCCGAGGGTGAAGGGCGGCTCGGGCTTGAGCTGGTACTCCCCGCGGCTCAGCAGCAGGTCGGGGAAGGAGATGCCGACCGTGTGCACCTCCACCAGCACGTCGTCGGGCCCGGGCGTCGGCTCGGCGACGTCGCGGATCTCGAGGTGGGTGGGACCGGTGGTGTCGACGACCTGGACTGCGCGCATGGGGGCACCGTAGCCACCCGTGCCGACCCCGGTGCCCATCGCCGCGCCCATCGCTGTGCCATCCGTCACGCCCGCGGCGTCGAAGCACCCCCATGAGGCTCGCCGACCGCGTCCAGGCCACGCTCATGCACGCGACGGCCCGCTGGACGGTGCGCTACGGCGAGGACCTGCGCTTCGCCGGCTCCGACCTGCCCGCCCCGACCCGCCTGCGCGTGCCGACGCGTCACGGCGACGTCCGCGTTATGGAGTACGTCGCGCCCGCGGCCACGCACGGGTCGGGCCCCGCGCACGTGCACCTCCACGGCGGGGCGTGGCTGATGCGCCACGCCGCGATGGACGACTGGTGGTGCCGCTACCTCGCCGCCACCGCCGGCGTGCGCGTGCTCAACGTCGACTTCCGCACCGGCCCCTACGTCACCTACCCCGTGGCCCAGGAGGAGAGCCACGACGTGGCCGCCTGGGTCGCCGACGGCGGCGACCCCGTGTCGGTCGGCGGCTTCTCCTCCGGCGGCGGCATGGCCGCGGCGGTGTGCCTGATGGCCCGCGACACCGGCTCCTTCACCCCGCGCCTGCAGCTGCTCGGCGTGCCGGCCCTCGACCTGGCCGGCGACCTGCCCACCGGCGCGGGCATGATCTCGCCCTCGCTGCGCGCGCTGGTGCGGCGCGTCTACTTCCCCGACCCGGCCACGCGCTCGGCGGCGTACGCCTCGCCCCTGCTGGCCCCCGACCTGGCCGGGCTGCCCCCGGCGGTGGTGATGACCGCCGAGCGCGACACGCTGCGCCGCGACGGCGACCGCTTCGCCCAGCGGCTGCGCGAGGCCGGGGTGCCGGTCGTGCACGACGTGACCCCCGGGGTCGACCACTACTTCCTCACCGACGACCCCGCCCGGGCCCGCACCACCATGGCGATGGCCGCTACCGCCGTGCGCGAGGCCCTGCTCGGCCACTGAGCGGGCTGAGCGGCGGCACCCGCCGGTCGGGGCTCAGCGCGGGTCGACGATCCGGTTGGCCTCGAAGTGCATGGGGTCGGTGTAGCCCCAGTCGCCGCCCCAGGCGAAGCCCCACTTCTTGAAGATGTCGACGACCCCGCGGTCGATCTCGCCGACGGTGCCGCGCAGGTTGCCCGGCACGTTGAAGTCGAGGGCCAGGCCGAAGGAGTGGTTGGACAGGGTGGTCGACCCGGCGATGAAGCGGGGGTAGTAGCAGCCGCCGTACTGCCCCGGGATGATCGCGTCGCCCAGGCCGCGCTCGACGACCTCGCGCAGGGCCGCGGTGAGCTGCGGGATGATCGCCTTGTTGCAGGTCACCGAGCCGAGGATCGGCACGTCGGCGGTGACGATGTGGCTGGAGACCCACGACGGCTCGGGGGCGATGCGCCCGCCGCCGATGACGGTGTAGTTGAAGGTGCCGACCGCGTCGGCGACGGCGCCGACCACGAAGGCGGTCTGGGCGGCGTCGATGTCGAGGCCCAGGGTCGCCACGACGTCGAGGCGCTGGATCGACGTCTGCCCCGGGAGCATCCGCTGCAGCGGTCCCACCACCCGGTCGGGGGCGGTGGTGCCGGTCGAGACGAGCAGGGCGTTGGCCGGCTTGGCGCCGATCGCGGCGCCCCACTTCTCGTTGACGACCGCGTCGACGGCGTTGGGGATCTGGGGCGCGAAGGCCCCGACGTGGACCTCCTCGGAGTCCTCCGCGCTGCCCAGGCGCAGGAAGCCGTCGTCGTCGGTGGGCAGCTTCTTCTCCAGGTCGGAGGCCACGGCGACCTCGCCGGCGGCCACGCGGTCCCAGACCTCCTGCGCCTCCGGGCTGGGCTGGGTGGTCCAGGCGCGGTAGCTGGCGGGGTCGACGACCGCGACGTTGAGCACCTTGCCCTCGATGCTGGCCTGGGCCAGGGACATCGACTCCACCGAGACGTCGTCGAGGTCGTCGATCGCGGCCACGGTCTCGGGGTCGATGGTGTCCTGGGCGACGACGAGGATGTCGGCGTACTGCGGCGGACCCTCCAGGGGGCCCGGCGCCTCCACGGCGAAGGCCGGGTCGAGCGCGGGCGCCGCGCTCGAGCCCTCGCCGTCACCTGCGCCGTCAGCGCGGTCGTCGCCGGTGCCGGGCGCGTCGGCGCCGGGCTCGGCGGTCGTCGAGGCGCCGGCCGGCGTCG
>NZ_CAKASO010000061.1:0-14807 GCF_916862475.1 Nocardioides sp. Leaf374 | reverse complement strand
GGGCGGCAGCGACGCGGCCGGCGGCCCGGCTGACGGCCCGGCTGACGGCGCGGCGGGCGAGGGCTCGGGAGAGGCACGCGACGTCGACCCGGCGGTGCTGGCCGCGGCCCTGGCCCCCCTGGAGACCTACCTGCTCGGCGAGCCACCGAGCCTGACCCGGCGCCAGGTCGCGGAGCGGGCCGGTGTGCCCTCGGAGCTGGCCGAGGAGCTGTGGCGGCTGCTGGGCTTCCCGACCGCCGGTGACGACGACGTGGCCTTCACCGCCGCCGACGTGCAGGCGCTGCGGTGGAGCAGCGACCTGGTGCGCCTGGGGGTGCTGAGCCCCGAGCGCCAGTCGGCCCTGGTGCGCACCTGGGGCCGCAGCTACGCCCGCCTCGCGGAGTGGCAGGCCGCGCTGCTGGCCGACGTGACCCTGGAGTCGGCGCGGGCGGTCGGCGGTGAGGGCGGGCCCGGCGGGCGCGACCCCGCCGAGACCCTCGCCGTGCTCGCCACCGAGGCGCTCGAGCGGGTCGAGCACCTGCAGTCCTACGTGTGGCGCCGCCACCTGGCCACGGCCACCAGCCGCCTGCTCGCCGTCGACACCACCGGTGCCGCCGGCACCCAGACCTCCGCGATGGCGGTCTGCTTCGTCGACATCGTCGGCTACACCTCGCGCTCCAAGTCCCTCGGCGACGCCGAGCTGGTCGCGTGGCTGGAGGGCTTCGAGGCCGCCGTCTCCGACCTCGTCGTGCAGGCCGGCGGCCGGGTGATCAAGAACATCGGCGACGAGGTGCTCTTCGTCGCCGACGACGTCGCCGCCACCGTCGACGTCGCCCTCGCCATGGCCGCCCGCGGCGAGGACGAGCACGACGACTTCCCCGCCGTGCGCGCCGGTGTCGCCCACGGCGACGTCGTCAGCCGCCTCGGCGACGTCTTCGGGCCCACCGTCAACGTCGCCTCCCGGCTGACCTCCGTCGCCCGACCCGGCGCCGTGCTCGTCGACCGCGGCGCCCACGACGTGCTCACCGGCGCCGACCGGAGCGAGCCCGACGACCGCGACGGCGGTGGCGGCGCCGAGCACGGGCGCGGCGAGCGACCCGACGCCGACGGCGACAACGACGCGGGCGCCGGGCCCGCCGGCACCGGACCGGCGGGCGACGGACCGGCGGGCGACGGGGCGGCGGCGTACCGCTTCAAGCGGCTGCGGCGGGTCTCGGTGAAGGGCTACTCCCGCCTGCCCGCCTACGTCGTGCGGCCCCGCTGACCGCGGGCTCACGCCGTGGCCCGACGCCTCGCCGTGGCCGGTCGCGGGCGCTCGCGGCGTACCTCCGGCTGACGCCGGGCGGGCGGCTGCTGCGCCGGCTCGACTGACGCCTCGCCGACCTCGCCGACCGGTCACACCGGCCCCACGGGTCACACCTGTCGGCCCGCACCCGCACCTGTCGGCCGACGCGTGGGCCGACAGGTGCGGGTCTCACCAGCCGGCCGGTGAAACCCGCCGAGCCGGCCCAGCCCTCAGCGGATGGTCAGCTGCCGGTTGGCCAGGCCGTTGCGGGCCGAGCGCTCCTCGGGGGTGAGGGGCGCGTCGTCGGCGAGGGCGGCGGCGAGGTCGGCGGCGTACTGCGCGGCCGGCTCCTCGAGCGCCTCGGGGCCGGTGCCGACGGGGAGGTCCCAGACGGGGGCGAGCAGGCCGTGGGCGCGGAACATGCCGACCAGGCGCGAGCCGGGGGCGATGTCGTCCTTGCCGGCGGCGTGGAGGCGGGCGAGGGCGTCGAGCAGCCGGTCCTCGGGCTCGGGCATGACCCAGCGCAGGTGCTCCTTGGTGCCGACGTTGGTCCAGTACGCCGACTCCACCGAGGTCAGCCTGGCCGTCGGGGCGGCGGCCTCGTTGGCCTGCTCCAGCGCGGCGGCCATGCCGTCGCGGTCGTCGACGTCGGCGATCCAGTAGTCGAAGCCCTCGTGCACGGTGACGTCGAGCGTGCCGCCCTCGACGAGGTCCTGCAGGCGGGGGCCCTCGCCGGGGTCGCCGGTGAGCCCGACGATGCCGGCCTCGCCGCGCTCGGCCTGCTCGAGGGCCTTGGTGAGCACGGCGCCGAGGTCGCGGGCGGGGTCGCCGAAGTTGTGCTGCACCTGCAGGCCCAGCCACACCTCGCCGGAGTCGCGCACCATGGCGGGCGCGGCCATCGGCAGCAGCGAGCAGAGCGTGACGGCGCGCCCGGAGCCGGTGACGCCGTCCTTGAGGGTCAGCGGGGCGGTGCCGGCGGGCACGAGCTCGCGCAGCGCGATGACGTCGCACTCCGAGGGCAGGCCCTCGAAGGGGCGGTTGACGAAGGTCGCCGCGGGGCCGCCGGGGGCGCCGTGGCAGGCCTTGTAGCGCTTGCCGGAGCCGCAGGGGCAGGGCTGGCGCGGGCCGACCTCGCCGGGGGTGGTGGTCTTACGGGCCTTGGTGCGGGACTTCTTCGCCATGGGCGTGAACCTATACGCCGCCCCCCGACCCGTCGGCGCCGGTGCGTCCCCGCGCCTCGAGCAGGTCGAGCAGGTAGGCCGGCCGGTCGGTGATGACCGCCTCCACCCCGAGCCGCACGCACAGGTCGAGCTGGTCGCGGGTGTTGACAGTCCACACGTGCATCCGCCGCCCCGAGGCCGTGATCCGCGGGCCGAGCCGCGGGTGCCCGGCGAGCACCTCGACGCCGGGCCCGACCCGCCAGTCGGGGCCGATCACGCGGTGCACCATGGGCCAGAGCGCGGCCTTGTCGAGCAGCATCACCAGCGGCACGGCGGGTGCGAGCCGCTCCACGCGCTGCAGGGCGGTGTGGGAGAAGCTCATCACCCGCGCCGGGGTGCCCGGGCGGTCCCACCCGAAGTCGCGCAGCACGTCGACGAGCCGGCGCTCCACCAGCCCGCCGTACCTCGTGGGGTGCTTGGTCTCGATCGCCAGCTCCACCCGCCGGTCGTAGTCGGCGGCCACCTCGCACAGCCGGCGCAGGGTCAGCACGGTGTCGTGGGCGGGGTCGCGCTCGGGCGCCTCGTCGTCGAGGTCGGCCCACGGGTGCTTCCAGGAGGCGAAGTCGAGCTGGGAGAGCTGGGCCAGCTCCATGGTGGAGACCGACCCCTCGGCGCTCGCGGTGCGTCGCAGCGTGCGGTCGTGCACGCAGACCAGGTGCCCGTCGGCGGTCAGGCGTACGTCGCACTCCAGCGCGGCGGCACCGTCGTCGAGCGCCGCGACGTAGGCCCCCAGCGTGTGCTCGGCGTTCTCGTGGCTGGCCCCCCGGTGCGCCACGACCTGCGGGAGCGCGCCGGCCGCAGCCGCTGCCGGCTCGGCCCGGGGGCCGTGCGGAGCGTCGGGGCGTCGTGCGCCGGACCTCATCGACCCAGTGTGCTCCTGCCCGCGCCCGCGCGGGTGACGATCGCGTGTCGGGCCGGTCTCGCCCCGTCCGACCGGACGGTCCGCGGGCCCGTCGAGCCGCGCAGACTGGCGCCATGACCGCACCCCCGACCTCGCCCTCGACCGGGCCCTCGACCGGGCCCTCGACCGGGCCCTCGACCGGGCCAGGGCCCTCCGACCTGCGCGCGCAGGTGCGCGCGGCCCAGGCGCCGCTCAAGCAGCGCTACCGCGACGACCCCGCCAGCGCCCGCACCCCGCTGCGGGCCCGCGCCGGCTTCGCCGACCCCGGGGTCACCGCGACCGTCGACACCTGGGCCGGCCCCGCGCGGGCCGGGCTGCACGAGGCCACCGGCGGCGACGGCAGCGACGCCTGCTCCGGCGACATGCTGCTCGAGGCGCTGCTCGCCTGCGCCGGGGTGACCCTGCGCAGCGTCGCGCTGGCCAGCGGCGTCGACGTGCTCGCCGCCACCGGCACCGCGGAGGCCGTCTTCGACGCCCGGGGCACCCTCGGCGTCGACCGCGAGGCCCCGGTCGGGGTCACCGACGTCGTCGTGACCTTCGACCTCACCCTGCCCGAGGACTCAGGCGTCGACGAGGAGCAGCTGGCGCGGTTGGCCGCGACCACCGAGCGCTACTGCGTCGTGGGGCGGTCGCTGCGCGAGCCGCCGCGGGTCGTCGTACGCCGCGCCTGAACCCGCGCCTGACCCCGCGCCCGACCCCGCACCGACCCGCGCGCGTCGCCGCCACGCCACCGGGGGCGCACGGGTCAGGCCTGCTCGCGCAGGTAGCGCCCGAAGTGGGGCACGGTGAAGGCGATCCGGCCCCGCTCGCCGGAGTAGACCAGGCCCTTCTTCATCAGCGCGTCGCGCGCCGGGGAGAGCGACTGCGGCTTCTTGCCCAGGGTGGCGGCGACGTTGGCGGTGGCCACCGAGCCGACCGCGTCGACGTCGGTGCCGCCGGCGGCCAGGGCGACGGCGGCGTCGGCCATGCCGCGCAGGTACTCCCGCTCCGCCGGGGTCGCGCGCTCGTAGCGACTGCCGAAGAAGCCGACGGCCAGCTCGCGCTCGGCCTCGGGGGCGGCCACGGCCACGTCGTCCTCGGTGATCGGCGAGCGGGGCGCGACGTCCCAGACGGTCTTGCCGTAGGCCTGGATGAAGTAGGGGTAGCCGCCGGTCGCGTCGTACATCGCCGCCAGCCCCGCCTCGGTGAACGCCGCGTCCTCGTCGGTGGCCGGGGCGCTCAGTGCGCGGTCGGCGGCCTCCCGGGTGAGCCGGTCGATGCGGGCGTAGCGGAAGAGCCGCTCGGAGTAGGACTTGCTCGCCGAGAGCACCGCGGGCAGGTGCGGCAGCCCCGCGCCGACCACGATCAGCGGCAGGCCCGACTGGCTGATCTCGTGGCACGCCGCGCACAGCGCGGAGACGTCGTCGGGGCCGAGGTCCTGCATCTCGTCGATGAAGACCGCGACCCCCTTGCCCGCGTCGGCGGCCAGCCCGCCGACGTCGGTGAGCAGCTCGACCAGGTCGATCTCGATGTCGCCGGAGTCGGCCCGCCCGCGCACGGCCGGGGCGTCGATGCCCGGGCTCCACCGGTCCTTGAGGCGCGCGTCGGCGCCGGCGTCGCGCTGGGCGAAGGAGCGCAGCACGCCCAGCACGTGGTCGACCTGCTCCTCCCCCGACCCCGACCCACCACCAGGTCCACCACCGGGCCCACCACCAGGCCCACCACCAGGCCCGGGTACGCCGAGCTCGCGCACCGCCTGGTGCAGCGCCGACGACAGCGGCCGGCGCAGCCGCTGGTCGGGGCGGGCCTCGAGCTTGCCGGTGCCCCAGCCGCGGCGCACCGCCGCGGAGCGCAGCGCGTTGAGCAGCACCGTCTTGCCCACCCCGCGCAGCCCGGTGAGCACCAGCGAGCGCTCGGGCCGACCGCGCGCGACGCGCTCGAGCACCACCTCGAAGGTCGCCAGCTCCTCGTCGCGACCGGCCAGCTCGGGCGGGCGCTGGCCGGCGCCGGGCGCGTAGGGGTTGCGGATCGGGTCCATGACAGGACCGTATCCGCCTCTCTAGTGTCAGTCGTAGACGACGCGCGGGACCGGACCGCGCGCTCCGCGGCCTCCGCCCTCGTCCGCTCCCCTCCTCCTCCGTCCGCCGTCGGCTGCCCGTGCGCCGCCCGCCCCCGCCCGCGCCCCGTCCGCGCGCCGCCCTACCCGACTATCGCGGTGTCTCGGGCCAGCCCTAGACGCGCCCAGAGAGCGCGAGCGAGTCCCAACGGCCACACCCGCCTCACGAGCCCCGTCTGAGACGGGGATGAGAATCCTCTTACGACCACCGGGATCCCGGTCACACGACCGGGTGTCGCGCCCAGGCGTCTGCCTACTCTCGCCCTTCCCCCACAGACCGCACACTCCGTCGATCCCAGGGAATTCTCGGTGACCCACACGCACGCACCCCCCGCTGCCCACTCCGCCTCCTCCGCCGGCTCCCCCGGCTCCCCCGCCGGGTCCGGACCACCCGGAGGCCTGCCCTCCCCCCGCGACCTGGGCCGCTCGCTGACCGGCTGGGCCCGGCGCGACGCCCGCTTCGACGTGCCGGCCTCGCTGGTGGTCTTCCTCGTCGCCGTACCGCTCTCGCTCGGCATCGCCGTAGCCTCCGGCGCCCCCGTCGCCGCCGGCCTCATCGCCGCCGCCGTCGGCGGGATCCTCGCCGGCATCGTCGGTGGCGCACCGCTCCAGGTGAGCGGACCGGCGGCCGGGCTGACCGTCGTCGTCGCCGAGGTCGTCGCCGAGTTCGGCTGGGAGGCCACCTGCGCGATCACCGCCATGGCCGGCCTGCTCCAGCTCGTGCTCGGCGCCACCCGCCTGGGCCGCTACGCCCTGGCCATCTCGCCCACCGTGGTCGCCGCCATGCTGGCCGGCATCGGCATCTCGATCGTGCTGGGCCAGCTCAACGTCGCCCTCGGCTCGACCTCGCAGCCCTCGGCCTGGGCCAACCTGCAATCCATCGGCTCGTCGCTGCTCTCCCCCGACTCCCACGCCCTGCTCGCGGCCACCGGCGTCGTGGTGATCCTGCTGCTCTGGCCGCGGATGCCCGCCCGGGTCAGGGCGGTGCCCGGCCCGCTCGTCGCCGTCACGCTGCTGACCCTGATGGCCGCCGCCTGGCTGCCCGACGCCGAGCGCGTCGACCTCGGCGGCGCGCTGCTCGACCAGATCGGCACCGTCGCCATGCCCGAGGGCACGCCCCTGGCCGTGGCCGGCGCCGTGCTCACGGTCGCCCTCATCGCCTCGGTCGAGAGCCTGCTCTCGGCGGTGGCCATCGACAAGCTCCACGACGGGCCCCGCGCCCGCCTCGACCGCGAGCTGGTCGGCCAGGGCGTCGCCAACACCGCCTCCGGCGCGCTGGGCGGCCTGCCCGTCACCGGCGTCATCGTGCGCAGCGCCACCAACGTCGCCGCCGGCGCCCGCACCCGCGCCTCCGCGATCCTGCACGGCGTGTGGGTGCTCGTCTTCGCCCTGCTGCTGGTCGGCCTGGTCGAGCAGATCCCGCTGGCCGCGCTCGCCGGCCTGCTGCTGGTCATGGGCACCGGGCTGGTCAAGCCGGCCGACGTACGCCGCTCCCGCGCCCGCGGCGAGCTGTGGATCTACGTCGCCACCGTGGTCGGCGTCCTCGCGCTCAACCTGGTCGAGGGCGTGCTCATCGGCCTGGTCGGCGCCCTGCTGCTCACCCTCTGGCGCACCGCCCAGGTCAAGGTCGACGTGCGCGAGGCCGGCCCCGCCCCCGACGGGCGGGCCCTGTGGGTCGTCGAGGTCCACGGCAGCGTGTCGTTCCTCGCCCTGCCCGTGCTGGCCCGGCGGCTCGCCACCGTGCCCAAGGGCCAGGTGGTCGAGGTCGACCTGCTCGTCGACTACCTCGACCCCGCGGCCCGCGACCAGATCGACGACTGGCGCAGCCGCTACGAGGCGCAGGGCGGCCAGGTCGTCGTCGAGCACTCCGGCCCGGCCGGCGAGGAGGCGGCCGCCGAGCGCGCCGCCAAGTCGCGGCCCGTCTCACCCCGCGCCTGGCTGCCCTGGGGCGCGTGGCAGAACGGCGGCGCCGAGCTCGGCACCACCACCCCGGCCCACCCGCTGGCGGTCGGCGTGCGCGAGTACCACCGCCGCACCTCGGCCTCGCTCCAGCCGGTCTACGACGAGCTGCGCGAGAGCCAGGCCCCCCGCGCCGCCTTCCTGGGCTGCGTCGACTCGCGGCTGGTGCCCAACCAGCTCACCAGCAGCGGGCCCGGCGACCTCTTCACCATCCGCACCATGGGCAACCTCGCCCCCGCCGACGGCGACGACGACGGCGCGGTCTCCGCGCCGGTGCTCTACGCCGTCGACCAGCTCGGCGTCGAGGTCGTCGTCGTCTGCGGTCACTCCGGCTGCGGCGCGATGACCGCCGCGGTCGCCTCCGACGAGGCCGCCGGCCCGGCCGCGGGGGCTGCGGGCGCCGACGCCAGCGACCCGGTCGACCGCTGGCTGCGCCACGCCGCACCCTCGGTGTCGGCCTGGCGGGCCCAGCACCCGGTGGGCGCGTCGGCGGCGGCCGCCGGCGACGGCGAGGTCGACCAGCTCGCCCAGGTCAACGTCGCGGTCACCCTCGACCGGCTGCGCGAGGTGCTCGGCGCCGAGCGGCTCGAGCGGGTGCGGCTCGTCGGGCTGTTCTTCCGCATCGACGACGGCTCGCTCTCGGTGCTGCGCGACGACGCCTTCGTCGACCTCACCGACGCCGAGCTCGACCGGCTGGCCCACCTGGCCGGCTGAGCGCACCCCGCGACCGCCCGCGGTCGCGGACGACCCGCACCCGCGCGGCCCGGGCTCCCGGACCGGCCAGCACCCTCAGGCCGGCTCGGCCCGGGCCGCGTGGCGGCGGGCGCGCGCTGCGTCGTAGGCCTGGTCGAGGCCGCGGCGCAGCACCTCGATCATCTCGGGCACCTCGTCGACGCTGAGCCGGAAGGACCCGGCGCAGACGTTGTCGCGCCACAGCGACAGCACGACGACCTCGGCCTCGGGGTGCCAGGAGACCCGCAGCGCGCGGTCGTCGCCGCGGGCGTCGAGGTGGATCGACCCCGTCTCGGGCAGCGTGCGCACGCGTGACATCTGCCCATGATGCTCCGCCCGCGCCCGTCTGTCACCGGGTCGGTCCGCACGCCTGCGACCCCGGGACTGCGGCGTACCCGAGCCTGTCGGCCCGGACCCGCACCTGTCGGCCCGTGCGAGGGCCGACAGGTGCGGGTTTCGCCAGCCGGCCGGTGAAACCCGCCGGTCGGGCGCACCCACCCCCCTAGACTCGGCGACGTGCCCGAGCTACCCGAGGTGGAGGCGCTGGCCCTGGACCTCAGGGGCCGGCTCGACGGACGTGCGATCGTCAAGGTCCACGTGGCGGCGTTCAGCGCCCTGAAGACCTTCGACCCGCCGCTGTCGGCGCTGGAGGGCACGCTGGTCGACGACGTGACCCGCCACGGCAAGTTCCTCGACATCGACGCCTCGGGGGTCCACCTCGTGCTCCACCTCGCCCGGGCGGGCTGGGTGCGCTGGCGTGAGGAGCTGCCGATGGTGCCGCCGAAGCCGAGCAGCAAGTCGACGCTGGCGGTGCGCATCGAGCTCGACGACGGCACCGGTCTCGACGTCACCGAGGCCGGCACCCGCAAGAGCCTGGCGATGTACGTCGTGCGCGACCCCCACGACGTGCCTGGCATCGCGAGCCTGGGCCCCGACCCCCTCGAGGACGGCTTCACCGTCGACGTCCTCGGCGCGATCCTGCAGCGCGAGGGCCGCAAGCAGGTCAAGGGGGTGCTGCGCCACCAGGGCACCATCGCCGGCATCGGCAACGCCTACTCCGACGAGATCCTCCACGCCGCGCGGATGTCGCCCTACAAGCCGGCCAACAGCCTCACCGACGACGAGCTCGCCACCCTGTACGCCGCCCTGCGCCGCACCGTCGGCGACGCCGTCGAGCGCTCCCGCGGCCTGGCCGCCAGCGAGCTGAAGGGCGAGAAGAAGTCCCACCTCGCCGTCCACGGCCGCGCCGGCGAGGCCTGCCCGGTCTGCGGCGACACGGTGCGCGAGGTCTCCTTCGCCGACTCCAGCCTGCAGTACTGCCCCACCTGCCAGACCGGCGGCAAGCCGCTGGCCGACCGCCGGATGAGCCGGCTGCTCAAGTAGCGTCGGACCCGGCGAGCCCCGGCACGACCGGCGAGCCCCAGCACGGACCCGACGCACCCCCGCACCAGGATCGAGGCCCTCATGACCGCCATCCCCACCGTCTCCGTCGACGGCGTCCCGCAGCCCCTGCCCGAGGGGCTGGCGGTGCTCGACGTGCGCGAGCCCGTCGAGTGGGAGCACGGCCACATCGAGGGCGCGGTCCACATCCCGCTCATGGACCTGCCCCAGCGCCTCGCCGACGTGCCCGAGGGCCAGGTGCTCGTGGTGTGCAAGGTCGGCGGCCGCTCGGCCCAGGCCACCGGCTACCTCGCCCAGCAGGGTCACGACGTCGTCAACCTCGACGGCGGCATGCTCGACTGGGAGGCCGCCGGCCGGCCCATGGTCAGCGAGACCGGCCAGCCGCCCCAGGTCGTCTGAGCCCGGTCGTCTGAGCCCGGTCGTCGTGAGGCCGGTCGTCGTGAGGCCCCCCGGCCTCACTCGGCGGTCGACCCCGACGGCGACTCCGACGGCGCCTCCGAGGCCGCGGCACCGGCGCAGACCTGGCTGACATAGCCCACGAAGGCCGCCACCTGGGTCTTCTCCTGCTTGCTCAGCTGGAAGTCGCCCTCGGCGGCCAGCTCCTCGGCGGTGAGGTCGGGGTCGACCTCCTGCAGCTTTTCGAGGTAGACGTCGTAGCCGGTGGCGGCGTCGGCCGGGGCGTCGGAGGGCACCTCGGCGGAGCCCAGGGCCTCGGCGAAGGTGGCGACGTCGGATCCGGTGTCGAGCCCGTCGACGCTGGTCAGCGCCTCGCAGAGGCCCTGGGCCTCGCCGAGGTCGGGCGCCGCGGCACTGCTCGACGCCGCCGGGCTGGCCGCGTCGGAGGCCGACTCGGAGTCGTCGGACCCGCAGCCCACGAGCGCGAGGGCCGAGACCGCGAGGCCCGCCACGAGCAGCGGCGTACGCCGGGGCCCGCGCGTGGGGCGGGCGGCCGAGGGGCGGGCGGGTCGGACGGAGCGGGAGAGCAGCATGGGTGCGAGCGTGGCACGCGCACCTGAGAGCAGCCTGGGCGGGTGCGGACCGCACACCGGCGGGCGGCGACCCCGTGTCGGGTCACCGCCCGCCGGTGCGCAGCGGTGCGGGACGGGCCCGCGGTGGGTCGGGGCGCGGCGGCCCGACCCGCGGGAGTCACTCGGTGGACTCGCTGGAGGAGTCGTCGGGCACCTCGGCGCTGGGCAGGTCGGAGGGGATGCCCAGGGCGTCGGCGCACTCGGTCGCGGTGTACTCGAAGAAGGCGTCGACCTTGGCGTCGTCCTCGTCGGAGATGTCGGGGTCGAAGTCCTCGATCTCGGCGGCGGAGGCGTCGTCGGGCAGCTCGTTGATGGTGTCGATGAAGATCTCGAAGCCCTCGCGACCGTCCTCGGAGATGTTCTCCGGGGTGCCGACCTCGGCCAGCTGGTCGGCGAAGTCCTTGATCGCGCCGGCGTCGGGCTCCTCCTGGTCGGCGGTGCTGCTGATGATCTCGGAGTAGGTCGAGCAGAAGTCGTCCGACGAGGCGTCGTCGGGGGTCGAGGCCCCGTCGTCGCTGCCACCGCAGGCGGTGGCCATCGAGGCGAGGAGGACGAGGGAGCCGGCAGCGGCTCCGCGGCGCAGGCGGGTCAGGGACATGCGATCTCCAGACGTGGGGGTCGGTAGGGGGTCGTCGGGGACCGCGTGGTCCTCGCCCGTGAGGGCCCGAGCACGCTGACCCTGCCCCAGCGCGCGCGGTTCATGCCTCCTCCCACCCCGAGGATTTCCCGACCGCGCCGGCACGACCGGCGTCACGACGGACCGGGCGCGCCCGGGCCGCCGAAGGCCGCCGGCAGCGGGCACTCCAGGGCGCGGGCGAGGCGGGCGAGGTAGTCGGCACGGCTGAGGGTGACGACGCCGAGGCTGGCCAGGTGCTCGGTGCTCCACTGCACGTCGAGGAGCCGGTCGGGGTGGGCGTCGAGGTCGGCGGCGAGCAGGTCGACGAGACCGACCAGGGCGACCTTGGAGGCGTCGCGCACGCGGTGAAACATCGACTCCCCCGCGAAGAGCCCGCCGCTGGCCACGCCGTACAGGCCTCCGACGAGGCGCCCGTCCTGCCACGCCTCCACCGAGTGGGCCCAGCCCAGGTCGTGCAGGCGCAGGTAGGCGGCGCGGATGTCGCCGTCGATCCAGCCCGCCGGGCGGCGGGGGTCGGCGCAGGCGTCGAGGACCTCGGCGAAGGCGGTGTCGACGCGGATCCCGAAGTCGCGCGTCGCGCGGCGCAGCGAGCGCGAGACGCGCAGTCCGTCGAGCGGCAGCACGCCCCGCTCGAGCGGGCAGAACCAGTACATCGGGTCGCCGCGGTGGCCCGAGGGCATCGGGAAGAGACCCTGGCGGTAGGCCTCGAGCAGCGTGCCGGGCTCGAGGTCGGCGCCGATGCCGACCAGGTCGTCGTCGGGGAAGCGGCTCGGGTCGCCGAAGGACCACGGGCTGGGCGGGGGCTCGACGGGCACCTGCCGACCGTAGCCCCCGTACGCTGTAAGTCATGAGCGCCCGACGCACCCTGACCGGCACCGTGACCCGCAAGATCGCCCCGAAGGTGACGGGCATGGCCCCCGGGCTGACCACCTCCTTCGTGCGCGAGGCGCTGGCCCGCGCCATCGCCGGCGCCGGCCCGCTGCCGCCCGCCGCCGCGGCCGCCGACAAGCAGCTGGAGGAGCAGGGGGGCGACGTCGACAAGGCGATCCACGAGGTGATCGAGAACCACGTGCGCTACGCCGGGGCCCAGGGCTTCCTCACCAACATCGGTGGCGTCGTCACCGCGGCCGTCACCATCCCCACCAACATCACCGGGCTCGCGCTCGTGCAGTGCCGCATGATCGCCGGCATCGCCCACCTCCGGGGCTACGACCTCGACGACGCCCGCGTGCGCAACGCGATCCTGGCCTGCCTCATGGGCGAGGACACCGTCAACTCCCTGGTCAAGGCCAAGAAGCTGCCCGCCCCGCCGATGGCGCTGGCCACGGCCCCGTCGGGCTCGCCCGACACCGACCGCGCGGTCTCCACCGAGGTCGCCTCCGACCTGGTCACCCGGGTCATGGGCAAGCGCCTGGCCGTCACCGTGGGCCGCCGCGTGCCCGTGGTGGGCGGCGTCGTCGGCATGGGCGCCGACGGCTACTCGACCTGGAAGATCGGCCGCTACGCCGAGCGCGAGCTCCTGCCCCGCACCGCGCGGTAGGCCCGCAGCGCCGCGCGGCCGCCCCGCCCGCCCTGGAGCCGGCCCACGACCCGCTCGCGCAGCCGGTACGACGGGCGCAGGTAGGACCGCTGCAGGGCGTCGCGGGTCTCGGCCAGCTCGGCGTGCAGGCGCTGCTCCTCGTGGCTGAGCCTCGCGTTGTCGAGCAGCAGCGCCGCGATCGCGTCGACCGCGGCGCCCGCGACCTGGGTCTCCGACGGCGCGTCGGGGTCGGCCCAGGCGGTGCTGGCCGACGGTCCGCGCAGGTCCTCGAGGTCGCCGACGACGTCGTAGCCGCGCGCGCGGACCTCCTCGACCCAGCGCGCGCACAGGTCGGCGGCCCACGGGTGCACGTCGGGCGGCAGCGCCAGGCGGGGCGAGCGCGAGCGCTGCGACAGGGTGCGGTGGGCCAGCAGCTCGCGCACCAGCGGCCGGTAGTCGGCCGGCTCGAGGCGCTGGTTGACGGCCTGGTTGATGCGCCGCACCAGCGCGGTCTCGGGCGCGCCGAGTGAGGGGTTGGCGCGCTCGACGGTGAGGTCGAGCTCGAGGCCGTCGAGGCCGAAGGCGCGGGTGAAGCGCTGCCACAGCAAGTCGGGCGGGCCGCCCGGCGCCGGCACCGTGACCACGTGGATCCGCTCGGGCGGCAGGGCGTGGCCCCAGCGGTCGAGGATGTCGGGGATCTCCTGCACGCCCCAGAACCAGGTGGCGATCCGGCTCTCGCGGGCCGGGTCGCGCAGCTGCTCGAGGAAGCGCTCGAAGGTGATGGTGCTGCGGTGCTTGACGTTCTCCTGCCACTCCGCGGGCACCTGGCGCACCAGGTCGCGCACCGAGAGCACGACGTGCACCTCGGCGCCGGTGCCGTCGGCGCGGTGGCCCAGCGACTCCAGGGCACGACCGACCTGCGAGCGCGAGGCGGTCGCGAGGATCTCGTGGCTGATGATCGCCGTGCCCTCGTGGGCGCGCACCTGCGCGGCGAGGGCGTCCCAGGCCCCGAAGGCCTCCGTCTCCAGACCGCCCCACGGCAGCCGCATCAGGTCGAGGGCGGCGAGGAAGTGGGCGTCGAAGCGCTCCGCGGGATAGAGGATGCCGTGCTCCAGCAGCCGCTCGCGGTTGCGGAAGAGCACGTCCTGCAGCCCCGACGTGCCGGTCTTGGGGGTGCCCACGTGGAGCAGGACGCGCTGGCTCATCGCTCGTCCTCTCGGGTCGTGGGGATCGTCGGGGTCGCAGGGCTGATGGCGCCGCGGTCGTCATGACGCCGCAGCAGGGCCACGGCGAGGTCGAGCACGGCGGCGTCCGACGGCGGGGCGCCTTCGGCCTCGGCGAGCGCGTCGGGGGCGTCGACGAGCGCGTCGGGGTCGCCGAGCACAGGGTAGCCAGCGCGCAGGACCGCGGCGCGCACCTGCACGGAGCGTCGCGCCACCCACCGGTGGTGCTCCGGCGGCACCACGAGGCGGGGCCCGGCGGTGGCGGCCGGGAGGTCGTGGAGCATCGGCACGAGCACCCCGCGCAGCAGCTCCTGGCGCGCCCGCGGCAGCACGAGCAGCCCGAGCCCCACGCCGACCCGGCGTACGAGCTCGACGGCGTCACCGGAGAGCCGGGGCGCCTGGAGGCGCACCGGGGCGTCGACCACGGCGGGCAGCCGGTCGAGGTCGACCACGACACGCACGCGCTCGCGACCCACCCGCGCGGCCCACCGGTCGGCGACGGCCGCGACGTCGAGGGGGCGCGGCACGTGGCGGCGCTCGGTGGCGGCGGCGAGCCACTGCGGCCACGGCGGGGCCCCGTCGACCCCGGCGCTGCGGGCGGTCCAGGTGTGAGCCAGGCCCACCGAGAGCCGACCGGCGAGCACCAGTACCTCGGGCGCGCGCCCGCCCGGGGGTCGGCCCGCGGCGGCGAGCTCGCGGCGCCACAGCGAGCCCAGCCACGGGTCACCGGCCAGACGGTACGCCGGGGCGCGCCGCGCCCACGGCCACGGGATGCCGCTCGTGCGGGGCTTGTGCGAGGTGGTGGTGAGGTTCATGGTTCTGACGCTC
>NZ_CAKASO010000060.1:0-14811 GCF_916862475.1 Nocardioides sp. Leaf374 | reverse complement strand
CTCCGCGTCTCGCGGGAGGGTTCTCGCGCAGCAGGAAGGCCATGAACATCAGCAGGAAGCCGGAGAGCCAGCGCGGCCCGCAGGCATCCGGCCCTCGACCCCGCCGCCCGCGCCGCCCGCCCGGTAGCCACCCGCGCAGAAGCCTCCCGCGCAGAAGCCACCCGGCCCCGGCCGTCGGGCCGGGGCCGGGTGGCCGGGGTCGATCCCGTCAGGCGCGCCGGGACCCGGCGGTCGCCGGCTCCTCGAGGTGGGCGTAGAAGTCGCGCGGCGAGCCGTCGCGCTCCATGAGGCCGAGCATCCGCTGCCCGGCGGCCTCCACGGTGCGCGAGCTGACCCAGGCCAGCGCCACCGAGGGCACGGCCACCAGCACCGCGGTGACGAGGAAGCGCCAGCCGGGAGCGGGGTCGGGGAAGAGGCCGAGGGACCCCAGGAAGCGCATGACCGGCTCGTGGATGAGGTAGATGCCGTAGCCCAGGCCGCCGAGCCAGGCGAGCGGGCGCCACGACAGCCAGGACGGGTAGGGCCCGTCGTGCAGCACGATCGACGACAGAGCCACGCAGATGGCGAGGGCGTAGAGCGGGTGCCACCACTCGCCGGCCACCGAGAGCGGGCGGGTGATCACCAGGGCGAGCAGCGCACCCAGCCCGAGGGCGAGCAGTGCCCCGCGGGCGGCGCCGCCGAGGCGGACGCCGGCGACGGCGAGCAGGGCCAGGCCCATGCCGAGGCCGAAGTCGGTGGCCCGCGAGAGCGGGGAGAACCACGTCGACCAGTCGGTGTGGGGGACGCCCGCGAGCATCGCCCAGGCCAGGTAGACCGGGCTCACGACCACCAGGGCGGCGGGCAGCGCCGAGGCGACCGCCAGCCGGCCGCGGCGGGTGGTGGCACGGCGGACACCGGCGTTGACCAGCGGCACGCTCAGCGCGACGAGCACGTAGAAGTGGAACTCCACCGCGAGCGACCAGGCCGGGCCGTTGGTCCAGAAGATGTACTGGTCGCTGTAGATGTGGGTGAAGGTCAGGTGGGTGACCAGGTCGACCCAGTGACCGGGGAAGGTCGGGTTGGTCAGCGACCACACCAGCAGCACGAGCACGACGTAGAGCGGCAGCAGCCGGGCCATGCGCCGGTAGAGCAGGGTGCGCCCCGACCGGCTGGCCACGCCGCGCTCGGCGGCGCGGGCGATCGGCAGCCACAGCACCAGCCCCGAGAGCACGAAGAACATGTCGACGAAGAGGTCGGTGCCGCCCATGAGCTGGTGCCCGATCCCGCTGAAGGGCCAGGCGGAGTCGGGCCCCGAGCGGTTGTTCTGGTAGGCGTGGAAGGTCACGACCGACAGCGCCGCGAGCGCGCGCAGCCAGCCGAGCGGGTAGACCGGCGAGGACGGCGACGCGGTGGCCGCGACCGGGTCCTGCGACGGCGTGCGGCCGGTCGCGCCGGTCGCAGGAGTGGCGTCCTGGCCGGCGCCCTGGCTGGTGTCCTGGCTGGTGTCCTGGCTGGTGTCCTGCGTGGTGTCGGGGTGTGCGGTGGGACGTGAGGTCAGGGTCGAGCTCATGCGGCCACCTCCTCGGTCTCGGCGGACGTGCGGTCGGTCGTGCGGTCGGACGGGGGGTGCTCGGCGGAGGCGGTGTCGTCGCCGCGCGAGCGGCGCGGGGTGACGACCCACTGGTGCTCGCCGCGCAGCTGCTTGAGCTGGGCCACGCGGTTCACGAGGTTCTTGGCCTCGGTGTAGAGCAGCAGGTTGGCCACCATCGCGCCCCAGAACCAGGCCTTGTGGGCCCGGATCTCCGGAGCGGCGAGGCGGTAGGCCGCCAGCGTCTGCAGCGGGCCCGAGACGCTCACGAAGAGGGTGATCAGCAGGAAGAGCGGCGAGGTCATGTCGAGCCCGCCGTCGCGCCAGGCCAGGAACCCGAAGAGCGGCCAGGCGGTGATGGAGATCCACGGGTAGAGCTCGCGCCAGGCCAGCAGGTAGGACGCGCCGACCTTCTGGCGCAGGCTGAGGCTGCGCGAGCGCAGGATCGGGCCGAGGTGGCGCAGCGAGACCTGGAACCAGCCCTGGGCCCAGCGCATCCGCTGCTTCCACAGCGCGCGGGGGGTCTCGGGGGCCAGCTCGCGCGAGATCAGGCCCGGGTCGTTGACGATGCGACCGCCGGCCTCCAGCACCCGCATCGAGGCCTCGATGTCCTCGGTGAGGAAGGAGCCGCGCAGGCGGATCCGCTCGAGGGCGGAGGCGCGCCAGTAGCCGTTGGAGCCGCCGAAGATGCCGAAGCCGTGGAGGCGGGCGCGGCCGGGGTGGGAGACGGCGTAGATCTGCTCGAACTCCACCGCGACCAGCTTGGCCAGGGCCGACTCCGAGCCGTTGCGGATGACGCAGTGGCCCTGCACGACGTCGGCGGGGTCCTCGTCGGCGCCGATCCAGTGCCACGCGCGCTCGAAGGCGCCGGGCATGGGGTGGTGGTCGGCGTCGAAGATGCCGATCAGCTCGCCCTCGGCCACGCGCAGCGCGGCGTTGACGTTCTGCGCCTTGGAGGTCGAGTCCTCGACCTTGAGCAGGGTCAGGTCGGGGTGGGCCTCGGCCATCGCGCGCAGGTCGTCCTCGACCGGCAGGGCGAAGGGGGTGTTGTAGGCCAGCACGACCTGCAGGCCGCCGGAGTACTCCTGGGCCAGGAAGGTCTCGAGGGTCTCCACGATGGTGTCGGCCTCGTTGGGCAGGTACGCCGCGATGACGGCGCTCGCCCGCGGCGCCGGGGCGCTCGGGCGGGCCGGCAGCCGCGGCGGGTCGAGGGCGTACGAGCTCTCGGCCCACAGCGTCAGGGCGGTCACGCCCAGCGAGCCGACGAGGACCCAGTAGAGGGCGCTGGAGACGTCGAGGCCGAAGGAGTAGAGGCCGACCAGCGCGAGGAAGGGCAGGAAGACCGCGCCGACGGTGGCCATGGCGACCTGGTTGCCGGCCGACCACCAGTCGATGTGGGGGCGGCGCACGCGCAGGTGACGACCCAGCTGTCGCGGCTGCAGGTCGCGCTGCAGGACCGACTCGGCGGCGGCGGAGGCGGCGTACTCCTCGGCCTGATGGGCGTCCTGCTTGCGGCTCACGGGGGCCCAGCCGACGCCGAGGTCGAGCACCGCGGGCCGGTCGCCCTCGCGGTGGTCGACCGACTCCAGCGCCTCGACGGCGTGGTAGGCCATGGCCTGCAGGCGCTCGGGGCGCGCGGCCTTGTCCTCGTGGCGCAGCCGCAGGCGCAGCTGGCCGTCGTCGGTGGGCGCGACGAGCTCGCCGGGCTGGAGGTGGCGGGTCAGCCGCTCGGCGGCGGCCGCCAGCACCTCCTCCTCGGTGCGCACCGAGGAGGTCGCGTCCTCGGGGTCGGCGCGCACGGGATCGAGCACCGCGACGATCTCGCGCGGGCGCGGACCGGGCAGCGAGACCCGGCTGCGCACGGTGAGGTCGAGGACCTCGTCGGCGGAGACGACGCGGCCGGTCTGGCCGGCGGGCGCACCGGTGTGGTCGGTGTGGGGGTCGTTGAAGTGTCGTTCGAGCAAGGACATGGAGAAGCCTCTCGGTGGACGCGCTGATGCGCAGAACTGATGAGATGGGTCGGACGGCGCACGACGGGGTCGTGGGTCCTGACTGCCGGTGGGCGCTGCGTGAGGCCCGTCGACCGGTGCGGCTGCTTGAGCCGCGAGGCAACGACCACCATGACGAGGCGGGTCTGGATCGTTCAAGTCGGCGGATCGTGCGCGCCGTCACTGAGAGAGGTCTTGTCGGCGCAGGCACGCTGGATCGCCCCTGCGTTACGTCGGCCCCGTCACACGGGTTTTACCCGGGGCCCACCCGGGGGGGTGAGGTCGAGCCGCGGCCGGGGGCCTGCGCACGACAGCGGACCCGCCTCCCGCCGGAGGGCGGGGGACGGGTCCGCGGGGTCGGGTCGGGTCGGGGGCCGGCAGGTGTCGGCGGGTGTCGGCGGGTGCCGCCGGCGGGTCAGCCGACGAGGGCGGCCACGGCGTCGACGAGGCGGGGGTCGTGGGGCTCCACCCGGGGTCCGAAACGCGCGACGACGGTGCCGTCGGCGGCGAGGAGGAACTTCTCGAAGTTCCACGACACGTCGCCGGCCTCGCCCTGCTCGTCGGGGGTGCGGACCAGCTCGGCGTAGACCGGGTGGCGCCCCTCCCCGTTGACCTCGACCTTCTCAGGAGGTTGTTCCAACCCACAACCTGAGGAGCGCCGCATGAACGAGCGCCGTGTGTCCGGCCGAGGTTCCCGCCGATGAACACCAACGCCACCACCGCCACCGCCACCCCTGCCAGCATGGACCCGGCCGGCCTGGTCGACCTCTACCTCCGCCTCTCCATCGATGCGGACGGGGCCGACTCTCTGGAGCGCCAGGAGGCTGACCTACGCGTCTGGGCCGACCGGGAGGGCCTCACCGTCCGCCGCGTTTGGCGAGACGCTGGCCGCTCTGGCTACCGCAACGTGAAGCGGGAGGGCTTCGACGCTGCCCTAGCCGCCCTTCGCGCGGGCGAGGTCCGCGCCCTCGCCGTCTGGAAGTTGGACCGCCTCTCCCGGAAGGGAGCGGGACAAGTGGGCCAAGTCCTGGACGACGTCGAGCGCGCCGGAGGCCGCCTGGTCTTCCTACGCGACGGACTCGACACAAGCACCGGAACGGGCGCGCGCCTGCCCATCGTCACGCTCTCCGAGATTGCCCGTGCGGAGTCTGCGAACACGTCTCTCCGCGTCCGTGACCGGAAGGCCAAAGAGCGCGCGAAGGGCCGCTACCTCGGCGGCCCGCCACCGTACGGCTACGTGGTGGACGAGGACCGGCGCTTTCGACCGCAGGAGCCAGAGTTCTCCGTCATGCGTGAGGCCGTCGCCCGGGTCCTGGCAGGCGACTCCCAACTGACTATCTGCCGCGACTTCAACGCCCGGAACGTGCCCACCCGTCGCGGGGGCCATTGGCGCGTGAACACGCTCTCCGCTGCACTTCGGTCGCCTGGCTTGGCTGGCCTCATGCCGCAGAAGACTCGCGCCGAGGATGGCTCCTGGGTCTCCAAAGTCGAAGCCTGGCGGGACCCGGAGACCGGCGAGACCGTCTCTCTCATGGCGGAGGGTTGCGACCCCATCGCCTCCGAGGCGGAACAGGCCCGACTCCTGGCCGTCATGGATCAACGCCTCCGCCAGTACGGCCGCGTGAGCAAGGTCGTTCGCCAACCCTCCAGCCTTCTCGGCGGCCTGCTCTTCTGCGCTGGTTGCGGCCAGAGGGCCAACACCTTTGGCAACTCCTACCGCTGCCGGAAGTGGCACGCCAACGGAAGCGACTGTCCCGCGCCGCTGAACGTGTCAGTGGACGTCGTGGAGACCGCCGTTGCCCGCGCCTGGGCACAGAAGTTGGCAAGCCTCCACGAGGACCTGGACTCGCCGCTCCTCCAGGCCGTCGCAGCGCGCTGGCTGGCGAAGAACGACCCCGGTCCGATCCAAGAGCGCGAGGACCTCCAGGCGGCCATCGCCGAGGCCGAGGCCCGCATGGCCCGCGCCGATGATGACCACTACGTCCACGGGACCCTGGACGCCGACCGTCACGGCCGGGTGACCGCTGGGCTTCGTGACCGGCTGACGGCGCTGCGCGCCCGCCTGGCAGACCTCCCGGAGCCGGTAGCGAACATCGGCGCTCTCCTGGACCCGACGCTATCCCTCCCGGCCCTGGCCGCGTCCACCACGTACGAGTCGCGCGAGCTGCTCCGACTCGCCATCGCCCGCGTCGAGGTCACGGCCGCACCGAAACGCGGAGCGCGCTTCAACGCAGCGGACAGGATGACTGTGGTGTGGGCCTCGTGACCCTCGCAACGACGCCTCATGTTCCTTCGCCGCGATGCGGGGCCCGTTCCGCCCTGGGGTGACGAAGTGACGAAGTGACGTCACTTCCCTATCGCTCCCACTCTGAAGGCGGAGAGTGCATGGAAGGCTCCCCACTTTCTCCCTCTCCAGGTCCTACTACCTGAACGGGTTCGAGTCGTTGTTCCTTCTCTGTGTCTCCCCTGGTCAGCGACTTGTCCGTTGAGTTGCTCCACGCGGGAGCGGAGCCAAGGGGTGGGGATCCTTGCTCCTGGAGCCTCCCCCCGGCCTCCCCACGCTCCCCATTAGGTCGTCTGTCGGGTCTTACGTGCCGACGCGCGTCGGAAGCACAGCACGGTCTCTACGTGTTACGAACACCCCGGCCAAGGTTGATGCTGCCGGGACAGGGCGGCTCCTGACCGTGCACCCCTCCTCTCCTCGGGGGTGTGAGCGCCGGAGCCGTCCTGTCATGGCCCTGACTTCCTGGCGGCGGGCACCGCCAGGAGGAGCGCCTCTCGTGGTGCTCCTTTCAATGGGATGGGAGAAGCGGCCCCCATTTGGCCGTTCCTGTGTGCGGTCGGGCGGGGGCGTCCGTCGTTCCCGCCCCTGTGCCCGCTTCTCCTGCCTCTCCCGCCCAAGGGGATGCGTGCTGCCCAGACGCGACCCCTCCACCCCGAAAGGCCCTCCGCCATGCCCGCCTCTGTCCCCGCGCCGCGCGCCTTCGACCAGGCCGCCGCCCTGTGCCTCGCCTCCTCCGACTTCCCCGCCCGCTTCCGCTGGGACGCTCCAGCCCGCACCTGGCGACGTCGCTCCGGCGACCGCTGGCATGTCGTCTATCCGGAGGCCGTCGTGGCCGCCGCCGCGCACGTCCTGGAGGCCGCCCTGGCCGCCGAGGACGTCCCCCTCGTCTTCCGGTGCGTCTTCGCTCCTCCCGCGTACGTCGACGCCCTCCAGGCGGTCGAGTCGTGGGAGGCCGACCGTGAGGCCCACGCCCGCGCGGAGTACGAGCACCTGGGGGCCTGGGAGGAGCGCGAGGCCCACAAGCGCGCGGAGCGCATAGCCCTCCAGGCGGCCCTGGATGCCGGAGACGCCGGTCCCTCTGCCCACTACCGCCTCAAGCAACTGGAGCCGCGCCCCTACACGCGCCTGGCTCCTGCCGCGACCGTCACGCGCAACCAGCGCGAACGACTCCGCCGTGCGGTCTCCCGGCGAGGCGTGGAGTCCGCGGTCCGCAACGCCTCCGGCCTGGACGCCTTTGCTTACGCCGCCGAGGACGCCCCCGTCGACGTCGACCCTCGGGCGTGGCTCACCGCGCTTCCTCGCGTCCCCGGCGGGCGCGTGCTGACCTCCGACCTGTACGCCGCCTACGTCGCGTCCCTGCCGACCGGCTCCCGCCCGCTCCACAACCGCGCCTTCCACGCCCTAGCCGTGGAGATTCTCGGCGAGGGCGACGCCGCCGCCTGCCGCCGCCGCATTCGCGGCCGGGACTTCTACCTGGCCGTCTCGCTCCCCAACGATGACGACCGCCAGGACGGAACGCCGCCGCTCCGTCTCGTCTCCTCCGCGTGAGGCCCTCCGCCCACGCGCCTCCAAGAAGGGAGGCCCTCGTGGCCGCCACCTGCCTCGCCTGTGGAGCACCGCTCCTCGCCGATGCGTCCCCGCTTCGAAAGACCTGCGGGACCTCCTGCCGCGTCCGCCTGCACTACGCATGCAAGGAAGCCCGCCAAGCCGCCGTCCTGAACCTCCTCCAGCGCCAGTCCCAGGCCGTCCACGCTGGGGACGCCGACACCCTGGCCGCCATCACCGCGGAGGCGGAGGCCCTCCTTGGGGGCGAGGAGTGACCGCGACCTCCGCGCTCATCACCTACGACGGCGTCTCGGTCCGGCACGTCTTCACCGCCACAACCTCGGCCCGCCATGCCGCGCACCTTCAGGCCGTGGCCGCCGCCCAGGTCGCGCACCGCGGCGCCTGCCGCGAGACGCGCGAGCGCCTCTCCGGCACCCGCGACCCGATCCTCCCGCCGCCCCGCCGCCGCCCCAGCGCGCGGACCGCGAAAGGCCCTGGGAGCGCGGACCTGAACCGCCCCCGCTGTCCCGGCCAATGTCTCTCGCGTCCGCTACTGCCGGGCACTCCTCCTCACACCCACCACCGAAAGGACCCGCCACCATGGCGAAGAAGCACGCCCACCGCCCCAGCACCCCGGGCTACGTGGAACTCCACACCGACGCCGCCAAGGTGCCCCCTACCGTTCTGACCGGCCCCGACCTATCACCCGTCCGGAACCTGCACGCCGCCTACATGGAGGCCCAGGCCGACGTTGAGGCTCATCACGACGAGCTGGACAGCGCCCTCGCCGCACCCGCAGAGAGGGACGCCGCCATCCGCGCCGCGGTGCAGATGGGCAAAAGGGTCCCGCCCGCCATCTCCGAGGTGGAGGCACAGGCAAAGGTGAAGGTCGCGACCGACGCCCTGGCCGCGTCCCTCAACCGCGCGAAGGCCGCCGGAGACGCCTACGAGGCGGGGCTCCTGAAGCACCGCGCCGCCATCCGCGAGGCGCTCCTCCCGTCCTTCCGCGCCCTCCACGCCGAGGCCATCGAGGCCCAGCGTCAGGCCGACGCCATCGCCGCAAAGCGCGTGGCCGTCCTGTCCGCCCTGAACGCCCTGGACCACTTCGCCCGCCCAGGCCGAGGACACCTCCCAGGATGAGCACACCCGCCGCTTCGAGAGCGCCTTCTATGCAGCTCATGCCCGCCTCTTCGCGGAGTACCGCAGGGCCGCGGAGGGCCGGTCCCTGCTCGCCTCCCTTGCCGAGTTCCCAGTCGATGCTGTCGCGGTCGACCTCTTCGCAGAGGAGGAGTTCCTCGCCGCCCGCCAGGGCGAGGCGCATGTCCGCGAACTCCGGACGGTCGAGGCCGAACTCCACGCATGGAGGAACGGCGACTACGCCGGGACCTTCGAGGCAAAGCGCCGACGCATCGCGGCCCTGGAGGCCCGTTTGGAGGGCCTTCGCCGCCGCCACTGACTCCTTGGGGGCGGCCCAGGCGCGTCCCACCTGGGCCTTCCTTGCCTACGCGCTTGCCACTTCGAACACCTTGGGCGAGCGGCTCCAGCCATCGGCGCTGTAATGGAACAGGTCGCCCGTCGACCACGTGCTCATGAGCCAGACATCAGTGACACCCTGGGGCAGAGCCGGGACAGCCTGCGGAAGGGGTCCGTCTGCGCGCATGAGGACGTCTGACGCGCTGAACGGAGCCGTCGTGAAGCCGGGAATAAGCACGAACAAATGCCGTTCGGGATGCGGCGCGGCGCGCAACTTCTCCACGTTGTGCTCCTGGGCCGGCTCGCTGATCCAAGCGTTGAGCCAGGCCACGAGTCCGTCGCCCGTCACCGGCACGGCCCCGCCAGTCCGCTCGGGGTCTCGCTGGAGAGTGACGTAGATGCTTCCCGGGAAGTCGGTCGCGCTTCGGTTCGCCGAGGCGACCTCCATGCTGAACAGACGATCCACGGCGGCCTGGCGCTCCGGCCCCTCCGCGATGCTTTCAAGCGTCCGCAGCAAGGTCGGTAGTTCCTTCTTGAGCCGCTTCGCTCGGGCTCTCGGCGTCACGGTGACCATCCAGCCCCCCATCAGGTCCGACTCAATCCAACGATCGTCCGAGCCGTTGACGAGGTTCCAGAGCTCGATGGACTCGCCATCGGCGGCCGCCGTGACCTCCATCGCCGCGAATGGCACGCCCTCTCGGAGGAGGTCAAGGTCGTACATGCTCGGTCGCGAGCCGTCGTCGTGCTGCACCACCTGGACTCCGAGCAGCGCGGCTTCCACGCAAGCGCCCACCCACAACTCTTCACCGCGCATTTCAGGCATGACACACAGTGTGAGCGCTGGCACCGACAGTGTCGCGTCGAGGACTCCGCCCCCTGGGGGACCCCCTCCCCCCGGGGGGCTTGGGCCTCCGAAGCGGCATAGCGTCTCCGACTTTGTACGGGCATAGAGGTTCACCGCCGCGCATCGGGGTTGGAGCGGTCTCTACCACTGACTTCGACCGACACGCGTGTGTGCGTTTCGTCCTCCGGCGACTCGACGACATGATTGGCTGGCCCGCGAAGGGCGAGCGAGGGGGTAATGATTTCGATGCTGCGGGACCCGGCGTGGATTGACTGGTTTCATTCTCACCATCAACGCCGCTTCCGCGAGACGGCCACGAAATTTGAGGACTACGCAACGGAGGTCCTGGAGGTCTTTCATCCAGACTTCGTGAATCCGGATCCTGCGGGTCAGATTGGCGATGGAGGATGCGATGGCCTTGCCGACTTTGGAAGGCTGCTTTATGCGTGCTACGGCACGCGCGACCGAGGGGCGCGTCACCTCGCGAGCAAGTTGACGAGCGACTTCGAGCGCGCCCGGGACTCGTGGCGGCACATGGAACGCTGGGTGTTTCTCACCAACGCCCCGTTCGGCACCCCGGCCCTGGAGGCTCTCACCGAACTTCGCCGCCAGCACTGCGAAGGAACAGCCCGTCCCCTCGACCTCTCGACCATGAACGAGAGTCGGTTCTGGAACGAGATCGTTTCGACACTGGAGCTGAAGGCCCTCGACCGCATCTTTCCCGGATGCCCTGGGACCGCCAACGTTGAACTGGATGACCTAATACCTCTACTGGACGCGATCGGTACGACGACGCCTGCGATTGAAGCAGGCGTCACGATCCGGCCCGTTCCGTTGGACAAGATGGAGTACAACTCGCTCTCCGCTCCTGCGCGCACCGAGTTAGACGCTGGCAGGCGCCTAGTACCGCGCATCGAAGACTGGTTCGCCGACGCAGCCGAGCCAGACCTACGTGACCAACAAGCCGAAGCCTTCCGGCGCATCTATGAGGAGCAGGCACGAGTCACTCAGGATCCCGACGAAATTCTCCAGCGGGTCTACGCGGCAATCGGCGGGCCGGACTTCCGCTGGAACAGCGTTAGGGCCAACGCGGTCTACGGCGTTGTGGCGTTCTTCTTCGACGAGTGCCACATCTTCGAAGAGCCTCCGCAGGGCTGGACTACCGAGTCTGTCGAACGTGCCTTTCCGGTCCGCCGATGATTCTTCCGACCAAGGGCATCTCCGCGTCCCGCGCTCTTCTGACGGTGGGCGCAGAGGTGCACGGACTGCTGAAGGCGCCCACGTCTGTGGCGGCTCTTTGGGAGGAATTCTCGAACTCGCGTAAGCAAGCGGGCAGCCGCGAGCGACTGACCTTTGACTGGTTCTCACTCGCCCTCAGCCTTCTCTTCTCCATGGGTTTGATTGAGATCGGCAACGACGGACGGATTGGGAGGTCACGTGTTTCTCCACCGACTGTCGGCGAATGATTCACGGTTCAAGACCATCGACTTCCGGCCAGGCCTGAATCTTCTGGTCGCAGACCGACAGCAGGGATCGACGACCGGCGACAGCAGGAATGGCACCGGGAAAACGAGCCTTGCGCTCCTTCTGCGCTACATGCTCGGAGGCAACCTTGCGAAGCAGTTCAAGGTCCCCGAGTTGGAGAACTGGGACTTCAGTCTTGAACTCGAACTGCCCGCGCCGGGTGGCAGCGAACGAGTGCGGGTAACGCGTCCCATCAAACCTCGCACCCAGGTCGAGATCAGCGGCTGGTCCGTGTTGGGGACCAACCGGCGAACCATTCACGTGAGCGAATGGCGCGACCTCCTCGGCGAGCACGTCTTCAACCTGTCGGCGGAGGCAAGCCCCAGCCTGACTCCCGGGAGTCTGTGGGCTCGGCTGATTCGAGATCGCTTCATCGGCCCCACGAAGGTCCTAGACACCGACTCTGAGTGGCTCACCGGCGTTCGGATCGGTTATCTGCTGGGTCTCGACCCTGATGCCTTACAAGGTGGCGGGGACGTCCTCAGAATGGAACGGCAGCGAAAGGGGCTGCGAGAAGCAATCAAGGAAGGCGCGCTGAAGAGTCTGACGGTTGACGAACCGGAACTGCGCCAGGAACTCGCAAACATCCGTCGGCGGAGGAACGTCGAAGTCGAGCGCCTCGCGGGTTTCCGCGTCGACGAGCAGTACGAAGAGCACCAACAGCGCGCAGACGACGTGACGCGACGGATCCAATCCCTTAACGACGAGGCACTCTCACTACAGCGCAGGGCACGCGAACTCCGCGAGGCGATCGAGGCTGAGGGCGTTCGTCGCAACGCAAACGACGTCGACCGTGTGAGGCAGTTGTTCGGCGAGGTGAGCACTCTCTTCCCCGAGCAGGTCGTGCGGCGCTACGAGGAGGTTGCGGCCTTCCACCAGTCCGTCGTCCGGAACCGCCAGTTGTACTTGGAAGGCGAGGACCATGCCGTACAGATGCGTCTGGAAGAGATCAGTACGGAGCGGCAGCGACTAGACCGAGAGCGGGCCGCGACTATGTCGATCCTCCGCGAGACGGTCGCTTTCGCCACATTCACCGCAGCTCAGCAGGACGTCGCGGCCCTGGACGCACGCGCCGCCGAAATCGAGCGGCAACTGGAGTCGGCAGCCGAAATCAATGGCATCGACGACAGCATCAAGACCGCTACGGCCGACGCCACACGAACCCTCAGGACAGAACTCGCCGAGCGCGAGCCTTACCTACTCGATGGTCCGCTCGCGCTCTTCGGCGCACTCGGCGCGGAGATTTACCGGGAGCGAACGGCCTCCCTCCGTTATTCCGTAAACAAGAAGGGCGCGTTCACGGTCGAGCCCCGCATAAGTGGTGACGCCAGCGACGGAATCCGCGCTGTCGAAACCTTCCTACTCGACACGGTCCTGATCACGACGGCCGTTTCGCTTGTACGCGCTCCCGGCCTACTTGTGCACGACAGTCACCTCTTCGACCCGATCGACGCTCGCCAAGGGTCGTCTTGTCTCAACATCGGCGCCCGATTGGCGGACGAATACGGGTATCAGTACTTCGTAACGATGAACTCCGACTACTTGGCGCGCATTGAGGCAGAGGGCGGCTTCGATAGCGAGCCATACGCGCTCAGCACGCGACTCACAGACGATCGCGACGACGGTGGACTGTTCGGCTTCCAATTTAGTTAGGTGACCCGGCTCGCCGACCGACAGGGGTGTTCTCAGTCTTGATCGGCGCCATGGGCCGGGTACGTAGGCCGCTCACGTTCGCCGAGCACCGTGAAGACGGGCGCTCCCTGCGGCCAGTCCGCGTAGCGGCTCGTCGCCTCAACGGCAGCGTCAATCGCTTCCTTGCTTGGCGCATCAACTGATAGGTACTCCGCGTCATGCGGTTCGCGGCTGGCCTTGACGCTTTCCAGCCACTCGCGTTCGTGTAGTAGGTCTCCAACTGCGAGCCCTTGGTCCCGCATTGATTGCACGAAGGCCTTCACGTCGCCAGGGCCATCAACTCGAATCACGTATTGCATGCCCTCAACTTAACGCCGCTTGAGACAAAGTGAGCGTCTGAGGCCCGGAGACGCACCCATAGCGGACGGTCCTCTCGACCCAGGATGCAAGATGGGCCCATGACAGAACCGCTCGTGATCCTGGTCGGACCGGGATTCGCCCTCGATGGCGACTTCAAACTTCGTGTCACTACGGAGCACGCCGAGGAGGTGGCCGAGGCCTTGCGAGAAGCGGGTTTCAATCCGGATCCCGCTGCAGAGTTCTCCGCGACTTCCGACCTGGCGATCTTCCTCGTCGCGTTCGCGCAAGCCGGGGGGCTCGATGGGCTCGCGAGCGTCCTGTCTGCGATCTTCGCCAGGCACGACGGCAAGCGCTTCGTTGTTCGTGGCCCGGGGAATATTGAGATCGAGGCCGAGGGCTATTCCGCCCGAGAAGTTCGCAGTCTTCTTGGCAGCGCGGCCGAATGGGTCGAGCAGCAGGACGCAACGTGGAGACGGGCAATCGAGGCTGGAGACGTGGACCCGGCGGTTATCGAGAGCGGTGAACAGGGCCAGCGCTCAGCGACCGACGTGGGCGACAAGACGTAGGTACTCCCCATGAAGCCCCGCCCTCCCATCGCTACCTCGAAGGCGGCGGGTTCTTCTGCTGAAGGACCGCTGACACCCGGCTAGATCGTGGGAACGTACAGTTCTCCTCGGTCATCGGGAAGGTCACGCCGTAGGTCGCGGAGCAGAACTCCTCGATCTCCTCGGCCGAGCCGGGCTCCTGGCCGGCGAACTGGTTGCACGGCAGGCCGACCACGGTGAAGCCCTGGGGGGCGACCTCCTCGTGGAGCCGCTCGAGGCCGGCGTACTGCGGGGTCAGGCCTCAGCGGCTGGCCACGTTGACCAGCAGCGCCGGGCGACCGCCGGTGATCTCGCGCAGGGTGCTCGGCGTGCCGTCGAGGCGGGCGATCGGGGCGTCGAGGATGCTCATGGCCCGACCCTACGGCGCGCCGGGGTGCCCCTCCGGCGGGCGGGCCCGGCCCGGGGTGCGGGCCGCGGCGCGCGGCCACCGGCGCCGGGGGAGGCCGGGCGGCGGGGCTGGTCGGCGGGGGCGGCTACGGTCGGTGTCCCCTCCCCGACCCGGCTGCGAAGGTGCTGCGTTGAGCTTCGTCCCCGTCACCGGCACGGCCTCCTTCCGGCCGGCCGACCCGCCCCGCGAGAGCGTGGTGGAGTTCGTCGACGAGCGACGCACGGTCGCGCTGCCGATGCGGGCGGCGCTGCCGGTGCTCACCCGGGCCCACACGCGCGACGACCTCCACCCGAGCGTGGCCCTGCTCTCCGGGGCGGCCCTGCTGGGGCTGCGGCTGGTGGCCGCGGGCCGGTTCGAGCCCGCGGTCGGGGCCGGTGACCCGGAGGGCGGGACCGGCCCGGCCTCGTGGCGCGCCGCACCGCTCGACGACGCCGACACCGACCGGGTGGCGATGCTGGCACGGGCCCGCCACCACGACGACCTGAGCGAGCAGGAGGCGGAGGCCGTCGTGCGGCAGGTGCTCGACGCCGTGTGCGACGCCATGCCCCGCGGCGCCCCCACCGGGGGGCGCGACGCGGCCCGGCCCGGCGGCGCGGACGCG
>NZ_CAKASO010000059.1:0-16122 GCF_916862475.1 Nocardioides sp. Leaf374 | reverse complement strand
ACCTCGACGGCGGCGCCGACCTGCTGCTGCGCGCCTTCGGGGTCTTCTTCGTCACCGCCGTGCAGGTCGCCCTGCCGTGGTCTCGTCGACCGCGTCGTCGGCGCCGAGGTGGGTGATGACGAACTCCCCCTCCGCCGCCCGCGCCCGCCCCGGGGCGTCGACACGGCGCTCCAGCAGCTCGAGGCGCTCGCGCAGCTGCGCGGTCGCCGTCCTCGCCTCGGCCTCGGCCCGCGCCGCGGAGCGTCGTACGCCGCGCAGCGCCAGGCCGGTCGCGACGAGGGCGGCGAGCAGCAGCACGCCCAGAGCGAGGACCACCGCCAGCGCCCACCCCGGCGTGCTCCACTGCTGCGTCATGGTGACCGACCCTATCGCGGGGTCAGCGGCCACGAGCGCGGCCCCGCACCAGCCGCTTGATGCGCTCCCAGCGCTCCTTCACGGCGGCCTCGGCGCCGTGGTCAGTGGGCTGGTAGTAGCTGGCCTCGGCGACGACGTCGGGGGCGTACTGCTGCTCGGCGATGCCGAAGGGGGCGTCGTGGGCGTAGACGTAGGACGTGCCGTGGCCCAGCTTCTTGGCGCCGCCGTAGTGCGCGTCGCGCAGGTGCGAGGGCACGGGCCCGATCCTGCCCGCCTTCACGTCGGCGCTCGCGGCGGCGATCGCGGTGGTGACGGCGTTGGACTTCGGGGCCACCGCCAGCGCGATCGTGGCGTGGGCGAGGTTGAGACCCGCCTCGGGCATGCCGATGAGCTGCACGGCCTGGGCGGCGGCCACCGCGGTGGTCAGCGCCGTGGGGTCGGCCAGGCCGATGTCCTCGCTGGCCAGGATGACCAGCCGCCGGGCGATGAAGCGTGGGTCCTCCCCCGCCTCGATCATCCGCGCCAGGTAGTGCAGCGCGGCGTCGGCGTCGGACCCTCGCACGGACTTGATGAAGGCGCTGGTGACGTCGTAGTGCTGGTCGCCCTGCCGGTCGTAGCGCACCGCGGCCCGGTCGACGGCGGTCTCGGCCGTCGCGAGGTCGACGACGCTCGTGCCACGGGCGGCGGCGGCGCCGGTGGCCGCCTCGAGGTAGGTCAGCGAGCGCCGGGCGTCGCCGCCGGCGAGCCGCACGAGGTGGTCGAGGGCGTCGTCCTCGACGGTGAAGCGCCCGCCCAGCCCCCGCTCGTCGGTGAGCGCGCTGCCCATGACCCCGCGCACGTCGTCGTCGCTCAGCGACTCCAGGCGCAGCAGCAGGCTGCGCGAGAGCAGCGGCGAGATGACGCTGAAGAAGGGGTTCTCCGTGGTCGCGGCCACCAGCGAGACCCAGCGGTTCTCCACCCCGGGCAGCAGGGCGTCCTGCTGGGCCTTGCTGAAGCGGTGCACCTCGTCGACGAAGAGCACCGTCTCCGCGCCGCCTCGGGCCAGCTCGGCGCGCGCGGCGTCGATGGCCGCCCGCACCTCCTTGACCCCGGCCGAGACCGCCGAGACCTCGACGAAGCGACGGTCGGTGGACTGGCTGACGATGGAGGCGATCGTCGTCTTGCCCGTGCCGGGCGGCCCCCACAGCAGCAGCGACAGGGAGCGCTGGTCGTCGATCAGCTGGCGCAGCGGCGAGCCGGGCTCGCGCAGCTGCTGCTGCCCGACCAGCTCGTCGAGCGTGCGCGGGCGCATCCGCACCGCCAGCGGCGCGGCCATGCCCTGCTGGGCCGACAGCGAGCCGCCGCCCCCTCGGGGAGGGGACGGCGGACCGGTGTCGAAGAGGCCCTCAGGCTCGGCCAAAAGTCCTGGTGTCCAGGTCGAACCAGGTGTCGTCGTAGCCCGGCTTGTCGGTGAGGTCGGGGCTGGGGCTCGCCCCGGGGTCGGGGTTGCCCTGGTGGTCGACGCCCAGCATGCCCGCGGTGAGCGGCTCGTTGGGGTGCTGGCCCAGCGCGCCCGGGAAGTGGCAGGCGACCTTGTGCTTCTTGCCGATCTGCAGCAGCGGCGGCTCGAGGCGCGCGCAGATGTCCTGCGCGATGGGGCAGCGGGTGCGGAAGCGGCAGCCCGAGGGCGGGTTGATCGGGCTCGGCACGTCGCCCTCGAGCTGGATCCGCTCGCGGCGACCCCCGATCGCGGCCTGCTTCACGTCGGGCACCGCGGAGAGCAGCGCCTGGGTGTAGGGGTGGCGCGGCTGGTTGTAGATGCTGTCGCGGTCGCCGATCTCCACGATCTTGCCGAGGTACATCACGGCGACCTCGGGGCAGAAGTGGCGCACGATGGCCAGGTCGTGGGCGATGAAGAGGAACGCCACCCCGAACTCGCGCTGGATGTCCTGGAGCAGGTTGATGACCTGGGCCTGGATCGACACGTCGAGGGCCGAGACCGGCTCGTCGGCCACCAGCAGCTTCGGGTTCAGGGTCAGCGCACGGGCGATGCCGATGCGCTGGCGCTGGCCGCCGGAGAACTCGTTGGGGAAGCGGTTGTAGTGCTCGGGGTTGAGGCCGACGATCTCGAGGAGCTCCTTGACCCGCGGCAGCACCTGCTTCTCGGGCACCACGTTGTGGATGCGCAGCGGGGTGCCGATGATCGAGCCGACGGTGTGGCGGGGGTTCAGCGAGGTGTAGGGGTCCTGGAAGATCATCTGGATCTCGCGGCGCAGCGGCTTGAGCTTGCGCTCGGGCACCGAGGCGATGTCCTCGCCCTCGAAGCGGATGTGGCCCGCGGTCGGCTCGTAGAGCCGGGTGATGAGGCGACCGGTGGTCGACTTGCCGCAGCCCGACTCCCCCACCAGGCCCAGCGAGCCGCCGGCCTTGACCTCGAAGGAGACACCGTCGACGGCCTGGACGTCGCCGACCTTGCGGTGGATGAGCCCGGAGGACTTCACCGGGAAGTACATCTTGAGGTTCTCGACCGACAGCAGCGTGCGGGCGTCCTCGGGGTTCTCCGACGCCGCGTGCGCCGCGACGGGCTCGGGACGGGTGGCGAGCTGGTCGCCGTTCTCCGTGGTGGACATCAACGCTCCTCGTCGACGAGATCAGGCGCGATCTCAGGCAGGATCTCGGTCTGGTAGATGGCCTCGGGGTCGGCGAGGTGGCACCGCTTGAGGTGGCCCATCGACCGGTTGCCGGGCACCAGCTCGGGCAACGTGGTGGTGCACAGGTCGCCGGGCACCTTGTCGCGGTGGGTGCACCGCGGGTGGAACGCGCAGCCGGTGGGAGGGTTCAGCAGGCTCGGCGGGTTGCCCGGGATCGGGATCAGCTTGGCGGAGGTGTCGCCCACGACGTCGGGCACGCTGGACAGCAGCCCCCAGGTGTAGGGCATCTCGGGGTGGGTGAGGATCTCCTTGGTCGGGCCGTACTCCACGCCCCGACCGGCGTACATCACCAGGGTGTCGTCGGTCATCTCTGCCACCACGCCGAGGTCGTGGGTGATGATGATGACCGCTGAGTTGAACTCGCGCTGGAGGTCCTGGAGCAGGTCGAGGATCTGCGCCTGCACGGTCACGTCGAGGGCCGTGGTCGGCTCGTCGGCGATCAGCAGCGACGGGTCGTTGACCAGGCCCATCGCGATCATCGCCCGCTGGCGCATACCGCCGGAGAACTGGTGGGGGTAGGAGTCGACGCGCTGGTCGGGCTGCGGGATGCCGACGCGGTCGAGCATCTCGACGGCCCGCTTGCGCGCGACCTTCTTGCTGACGTCGTGGTGCACGCGGTAGGCCTCGACGATCTGGGCGCCGACCGTGTAGTAGGGGTGCAGCGCCGAGAGCGGGTCCTGGAAGATCATCGAGACCTCCCGACCGCGCAGACCACGCATCTCCTTCTCGCTGAGCTGCAGCACGTCCGTGCCGCCGACGCGGATCTGACCGCTCACCTGCGCGTTGGAGCCGTGGAAGAGGCCCATGATGGCCGAGCTCGACACCGACTTGCCGGAGCCCGACTCCCCCACGATGCCGAGGGTCTTCCCGCGCTCGACGGAGTAGCTGAGGCCGTCGACGGCCTTGACGACGCCGTCGCTGGTCGGGAAGTGGACCTTGAGGTCCTCGACCACCAGCAGCGGCTCGCCCGCCCCCGCCGGGCGGGGTGCCGGACCGGTCTGGGTCGTGGCAGACATCGAGGTGCTCCTTATCCGAGCCGGACGCGGGGGTCGATGACCGCGTACAGCATGTCGACGATGATGTTGGCGGTGATCACGATGGCGGCGACAAGCAGCACGATCCCCACGATGAGCGGGAGGTCGAAGCGGGCGATCGCGGTCACCGACAGCTTGCCGACACCGTTGTAGTTGAAGACCGACTCCGTGATGATCGCACCACCGAGCAGGCCGGCGAGGTCGAGCCCCGACAGGGTCACCAGCGGCGTGAGCACGGCCCGCAGGGTGTGCTTGCCGATGACCGTGCGCTGGGGCAGCCCCTTGGCCCGGGCGGTGCGGATGTAGTCCTCGGTCTGGGTCTCGAGCACGAAGGCCCGGGTGATGCGGATGTAGCCGGCCATGTAGACCAGGGCCAAGGTGATCGCCGGGAGCATCAGCGAGGAGGCCCAGGCGAACACGCCCCCGTCGGCGATCGAGGTGTAGGCGGGTTTGTCCACCAACCCCCATCGGATCGCGACGTAGGTCAGGAAGATCTGCCCGACGAAGAACGTGGGGAAGGCGAAGGCGATCAGCGAGACCGCCACGATGCCGCGGTCGAGCACGCGCCCCTTGAACAGTGCGGCGACCACGCCGAGGAGGACGCCTCCGATGATCCAGATGACGAAGGCCGCGAGCGCCAGTGACACCGAGACCGGGAGCTTGTCGGTGATGAGGTCCCGCACGTTCTCGCCGTAGCCGGTGGAGTAGCCCAGGCAGGGGGCGTCGCACTCGGTGACCAGCTCCGGGGCGGCCTCGCGCAGGGCCTCGTCGTCGGGGAACTCGCGACCCACGACGACGCCCTCGGCGAACTTGGCCCACTGGGTCGTGATCGGCTCGTCGTAGCCGAGCGCCGCCTTGGTCTGCTCGAGCTGCTGGGCCGTGCACTTCTGCCCGCACGCGTAGCGCTCAGGGGTGCTGGAGCTGGCGTAGAACAGGAGGAAGGTGACCATGCTCATCACGACGAGCAGCAGCGCACCGCTGAACAGGCGTCGAAGGGCGTAAGCGAACACGTTCACCTCAGGAGTTCTCGTCGGTACGCGACGCGGCGGTGACCGCGTCGTGCGAGGGGCCGGGCGGTGGCCCGGCACGCGGCAGGAGTGCCGCCTCGCGGGACCGTGCGGCCCCGCCCCCTGATGGGGGGTGGGACCGCACGGTCGGTGCGTGTCGTCGACACGCGGTGCTGCGGGTGGTGCCGTCACCCGGGAGCGGCGGCGGTGCTGCGGTGGTGCTGCGGTGGTGCCTGCTCAGGGAGCAGGGGTCACTGCGCGTCCTCGGCCACGGCGATGACGCCGAGGTCGGGGTAGCCGCTCGTGGACACCGAGTTCACGTAGTTCTCGATGCCCGAACCACGCAGGTAGTAGAAGTTGGTGGTGTCGAGCGGGATGTAGGCGACGTCGTCGGCGAGGAGCTGGTCCAGCTGGCCCCACAGCTCGTTGGCGGCGTCGAGGTCGGTCTCGGCGAGCGCCTCGTCGATGAGGGCGTTGGCCTCGTCGCTGTCGTAGTTGCCGTAGTCCTGGCCGTTGGAGTTGGCGGTCAGGTTGATGCGGCTGTCGAACAGCGGCGGCAGGACCGTCGAGATCGAGGGCCAGTCAGCACCCCAGCCGCCCCAGATCAGGTCGGACTCGGAGTCGGGCTTCTGGATGGTCTCGTAGTACGGGCCCGAGGGGTCCAGACCGTCGAGGGTGACGTCGAACCCCGCCTGGTCGTAGGTCTCCTTGAGCGCGGCGAACGCGTTCTGGGAGGCCTCCGAGCCGATCGGGTAGGTCAGGGTGATCGGGTACGGCGTGTCGACGCCGGCCTCCTCGAGCAGCGCCTGGGCGCCCTCGATGTCACCGCCCTCCTCGGAGCCGAAGGTGTCGAGGGGCTGGTGGCCCGGCACGTCGGGGCTGACGATGGTCAGCGCCGGCGACGAGGCGTTCTCCCCGCCGAGGGCGCCGATGTAGGCCGCGCGGTTGGTCGCGAGGGCGAGGGCCTGGCGGACCTTGACGTCCTCGATCTGGTTGAAGTTCGGCACCAGGTAGTTGGTGAACGGCGACTGGATGTTGACAGCGCGCTCGGCGACGTCGCCGGTGATCTCGGGGTACTGCGCCGCCGTGACGTTGGTGGCCGCGATCGCGGTGGTGTCCTCGCCCTGGTCGGCGATGAGGCGCTCGATGATCGTCTCCGGCTCGATGCCGACCTCGAAGGTGATCTCGTCGAAGTTCGCCTGGCGGTTGGTGTCCTCCTCGCCGTCCCACTCGGGGTTGCGCACGAAGGTGCCGCCGGAGTCCTCGTCCCACTCGCCGTCGAGCATGTAGGGGCCGCTGGAGAAGGGCACCAGGTCGGAGCGGTCGCCCTTGTCCTGGTCCTCGCGCACCGGGTCGAAGGCGCGCAGCGAGGCGATGGCCAGCGGGAAGTCCGGCCACGGCTTCTTGAACTTGTAGGTGATGGTGTTGCCGTCGCAGGAGACCGCCTGGTCGAAGAGCTCCTGGCCCTCACCGGTGTAGGGGCCCTTGTACTGCGAGGAGCCGTCGTCGGCGGTGGGGACGTCGAGGTAGCCGATGATGTAGTTCGGGCCGCCGGTGATGACGTCGGTGGCGAAGGTGCGCGACGCGCCGTAGGCGAAGTCCTCACACGTGATCGGCTCGCCGTCCTGCCAGACCGGGCCGTCCTTCAGCGTGAACTGCCACTCGGTGGCGTCCTCGTTGGAGGTGCCCGTGTCGGTGGCGAGGTCGGCGATCGGGGTGGTGCCCTCGGTGGCGTCGGTCGTGCCGCTGGGGAACTGCACCCAGCTGCGGTAGACCAGGCGGCCCAGGTTCGAGATGTCACGACCGACGTAGACGCGCTGGGGGTCGAGGTGCTCAGTGACCGACGTCTGCAGGTAGGTGATGGCGCCACCCTTGGTGGCCTCGGTCACCTCCTGGTTCGACTGGTCGCTGACGTCGTCGCCGCCGCCACCGCTGCCGCCGCCACAAGCGGCGAGGCTGGCCGCGACGACCGCGGACGACGCCAGGGCGACGAAACGCTTCGGGGTCCTACCCATGTGATTTCTCCTTGTGTTCTCGCCGGGGTCGGCGCGTCTTTCCTGCGGAAAGTCCTGGGGCGGGCTCGCACCCGCCGGGGAGGTCGGCTCAGCGACCGGCCTTCGGGTCGAGCGCGTCGCGCGCGCCGTCGCCGAGGAGGTTGAACGAGATGACGATGGCGGCGATGAAGATCGCGGGGGCGAAGAAGAAGATGGGGTCGGTGCTGGCGTAGAGGAGTGCGCCGCGCAGCACGTTGCCCAGGGTCGGCGTCGGCGCCTGGATGCCCACCCCGAGGTAGCTGAGGGCGGCCTCGGCCGAGACGTAGGCCGGCATCAGCAGCGTGAAGTAGACGAGGATCGGGGCCCAGAGGTTGGGCAGGATCTCCTTGAAGTAGATCCGCCGGCGCGAGGCGCCCATGAGGCGGGCCGCGTCGACGAACTCGCGCTCGCGGATCGACAGCACCTGCCCGCGGATGAGTCGCGCCACCGGCGGCCAGCCGAAGGCCGAGAGCACCAGCACGATGTAGAGACCGTTGACGAAGGCTCCGTCGGGGCCGTTCGGCACACCGATGTCGCGCATCCGGTCCACGACCACGCCCGAGAGCGCGAGGAGCATGAGCGTGCTCGGGAAGGACAGCGTGAGGTCGATGAAACGACCGATGACACCGTCGACCACGCCGCCGGTGAACCCCGCGATGATCCCCAGCACGGTGCCGATCATCACGGTGATGATGGCCCCGGAGACGGCGATCGTCATCGAGAGCGTCATGCCCAGGAGGATCCGGGAGAGCAGGTCGCGTCCCGTGCCCGGCTCGACACCGAGGGGGTGCGACAGCGACACCCCGCCCGCGGGGCCGATGGGCAGGCCACCGCTGATCAGGTCGACCAGGTCGGGGTTGAAGTCCTGCGGCTTGAGGACACCGATCCACACCAGGATCGGCGTCGCGATGGCCGTGACCGTGAAGAGCACGACGACGAGGAAGGCCGCCATCGACAGCTTGTCCTTGCGGAAGCGGGCCCAGGCCAGCTTGGCCGGCGAGCGGCCCTCCACCGCGACCCGGCCCTCGGCCTGGTCGTCTCCCTGGGGCTCGTGGAACTCCGAGTCGCCGGGCTGCTCCACGCTCGATGCCGTCAGGCTCACCGAGTCACCTCTCCACTACGAACACTGGACACGGTGCAGGGCCGGGGCCCTGCGCCGCGAGCGACTCTATGTGCTCGGTGCCCCACCGACGGTCAACCGCGAGTAACGATCTGGTCTCGGCAGTCGAGACGACTCGCCGGTGGGGCGCATCCGGTGGATCAGGCCTGGACCGGGACGACCTTCGCGGGCGGGCCGTCGACACCGGCCTCCTTGCGCTGCTCGGCGGTGATGGGCGCAGGCGCCGCGGTGAGCGGGTCGAAGCCGCCGCCGGACTTCGGGAAGGCGATGACGTCGCGGATGGAGTCCGACCCGGCGAGCATCGCGCAGATGCGGTCCATGCCCACGGCGATGCCGCCGTGCGGCGGGGCGCCGTACTTGAACGCGTCGAGCAGGAAGCCGAACTTCTCCTGGGCCTCCTCCTCGCTGAGGCCCATGACGGCGAAGACCCGCTTCTGGACGTCCTCGCGGTGGATACGGATCGACCCGCCGCCGAGCTCGTTGCCGTTGCAGACGATGTCGTAGGCGTAGGCCAGCGCGCTGCCGGGGTCGGTGTCGAAGGTGTCGGCGAACTCCGGCTTCGGGCCGGTGAACGCGTGGTGCACCGCGGTCCAGGCCCCCGCGCCGACGGCGACGTCGCCGCTGGCCACCGCGTCGGAGGCCGGCTCGAACATCGGGGCGTCGACGACCCAGGTGAAGGCGAAGGCGCTCTCGTCGATGAGGCCCCCGCGGCGCCCGATCTCGAGGCGGGCGGCGCCGAGGAGCGCCCGGCTGGGCTTGGGTGCGCCGGCGGCGAAAAAGATGCAGTCGCCGGGCGCGGCGCCGACGTGGGCGGCCAGACCGGCCTTCTCCTCGTCGGTGATGTTCTTCGAGACCGGGCCGGTCAGCGAGCCGTCGTCCTGCACCAGCACGTAGGCCAGGCCCTTGGCGCCGCGCTGCTTGGCCCAGTCCTGCCAGGCGTCGAGCTTCTTGCGGGGCTGGCTCGCCCCGCCCGGCATGACCACGGCACCGACGTAGGGCGCCTGGAACACGCGGAACGGCGTGTCGGCGAAGTAGTCGGTGCACTCGACCAGCTCCAGGCCCATGCGCAGGTCGGGCTTGTCGGAGCCGTAGCGCCGCATCGCGTCGGCGTAGGTCATCCGCGGGATCGGGCGCGGGATGTCGACGTCGATGAGCTTCCACATGGCGGCCAGCACGTCCTCCATGAGGGCGATGACGTCCTCCTGGTCGACGAAGCTCATCTCGATGTCGAGCTGGGTGAACTCCGGCTGGCGGTCGGCGCGGAAGTCCTCGTCGCGGTAGCAGCGCGCGATCTGGAAGTAACGCTCCATGCCGGCGACCATGAGCAGCTGCTTGAACAGCTGCGGGCTCTGCGGCAGGGCGTACCAGCTGCCGGGCTGCAGGCGGGCGGGCACCAGGAAGTCGCGGGCGCCCTCGGGGGTGCTGCGGGTCAGGGTCGGGGTCTCGACCTCGACGAAGCCCTGCGCGTCGAGCACGTCGCGGGCGGCCTTGTTGACCTTGCTGCGCAGGCGCAGGGCGGCGGCGGGGCCGGCGCGGCGCAGGTCGAGGTAGCGGTGGCGCAGTCGCGCCTCCTCCCCCACGTCACCCGAGCCGTGGCCGGTGTCGTCGATGGGGAAGGGCAGCGGGGCCGCGGCGTTGAGCACCTCGAGGTCGGAGACGATGACCTCGATCTCGCCGGTCGGCAGACCGGGGTTGGCGTTGCCCTCGGGGCGGGTGGCGACCTCGCCGGTCACCTTGAGGCAGTACTCGCTGCGCAGGCTGTGGGCGACGTCCTCGTCGCGCACGACGACCTGGACCACGCCGCTGGCCTCGCGCAGGTCGAGGAAGGCCACGCCGCCGTGATCGCGTCGGCGGGCCACCCACCCGGCGAGGGTGACGGTCTGGCCGACGTGCTCGGCGCGCAGGGCGCCGGCGTCATGGGTGCGGATCACTTCGTCATCTCCTGTGGGTCGTGCGAGGTCACCTGCGGTCGCAGGTCCTCGTGGGGCGGGGTCCAGGCGGCGGGGTCGGCCGTCACCTGCTCCCCGGATCGGATGTCCTTGACCTCGTGGCCGCCCTCGGCGGTGGTGAACCACACGAAGGGGATGCCACGGCGCTCGGCGTAGCGGATCTGCTTGCCGAACTTCTGCGGGCTGGGCGAGACCTCGCAGGCGACGTCGCGCGCGCGCAGGGCGTCGGCGACGGCCTCGCTCGCGGCGCGCGCCTCCGGGGCGTCGTCGACCAGGGCGACCAGCACGGCGCTGGGCACCGAGCGGTCGGCCACCAGGCCGGTGCGCGAGATCAGCGGCACCAGCACCCGGCTGACGCCCAGCGAGATGCCCACGCCGGGGTAGGTGGTGCGGCCGTCGGTGGCCAGGGCGTCGTAGCGGCCGCCGGAGCAGATCGAGCCGAGCGCCTCGTGGCCGCGCATGCGGGTCTCGAAGACCGTGCCGGTGTAGTAGTCGAGGCCGCGCGCGATCCTCAGGTCGGCGACCACCTCGACACGGGGGCCGACCAGGCCCGCGCAGCCCTCGACGACGGCCGCGAGCTCGGTGAGGCCCTCCTCCAGGAGCGGGTGCTCGACACCGAGGTCACGCACCTGCTGCACGAAGGAGGTGTCGGTGCTGGAGATCTCCGCGATGGCCAGGCAGCGGCGGGCGAGGTCCTCGTCGAGCCCGCCCTCGACGAGCAGGGCGGCCACGGCCTCGGGCGACTGCTTGTCGAGCTTGTCGACCGCCGTCATGGCCGGGGCCGGGTCGTCGAGGCCCAGGCCGAGGAAGTAGCCCTCGAGGAGCTTGCGGTTGTTGACCTGGAGCCGGAAGCCGGGCAGGAAGTCGATGCGGCGCAGCGCGTCGAGCATCACCCGGGCCACCTCGACGTCGTGGTGGAACGACAGCGTGTCGCGCCCGACCACGTCGATGTCGGCCTGCGTGAACTCGCGGTAGCGGCCGTCCTGGGGGCGCTCGCCGCGCCACACCTTCTGCACCTGGTAGCGGCGGAAGGGGAACTCCAGCCTGCCGGCGTTCTCGACGACGTAGCGCGCGAAGGGCACGGTGAGGTCGAAGTGGAGGCCCAGGCCCGCGTCCTTGCCGCCCTCCTGCTCCTGCAGGCGACGCAGCACGTAGACCTCCTTGGAGGTCTCGCCCTTGGTCAGCAGCTGGTCGAGCGGCTCGACCGCGCGGGTCTCGATGCCGGCGAAGCCGTGCAGCTCGAAGACGTGGCGCAGGGTGTCGACCACCTGCTGCTCGACGACGCGCTGGGCAGGCAGCAGCTCGGGGAACCCGCTGAGCGGGCGGATCTTGGCGTTCATCGGCTCTAGAGACCTCGGGTGACGCGGGCCGGGCCGTCGGTGTCGCCGTCAGCCAGGTCCAGCAGGTAGGGGTTGGTGGCGCGCTCGCGCCCGATGGAGGTCTGCTCGCCGTGGCCGGGGAGCACGACCACGTCGTCGGCCAGGGGCAGCACCTTGGTGGCGAGGCTGCGCAGCATGGTCGGGTGGTCGCCGCCGGGCAGGTCGGTGCGGCCGATCGAGCCCGCGAAGAGCAGGTCGCCGGAGAACATCACCTCGGAAACCTCGGGCTGCCCCGCCGCGGCGGCGTACGGCGTGCGGAAGGTGACCGATCCGGCGGTGTGGCCCGGGGTGTGGTCGACGACGAAGCGCAGGCCCGCGAGCTCGAGGTGCTGGTCGTCGGCGAGCTCGCGCACGTCGTCGGGCTCGGCCCACTCGTAGGACTGCCCGAGCAGCATCCGGCTGGTCTCGGGCGACATGCCGGCCATCGGGTCGCTCAGCAGGTGGCGGTCGGCCGGGTGGATCCAGGCGGTGGCGTCGTAGCCGCCGGCGACCGGGGCCACGCACCACATGTGGTCGAGGTGGCCGTGGGTGACCAGGACCGAGACCGGCTTGAGGCGGTGCTCGCGCACGACCTCGGCGACGCCGTCGGCGGCGTCCTTGCCGGGGTCGACCACGACGCACTCCGCCCCGGGCCCGGTGGCCACGACGTAGCAGTTCGTGCCCCAGGGGCCTGCGGGGAATCCGGCGATCAGCACGCCCTCACCCTAGCGAGGCTCCCGGGCCCTCGTCGCACCGGTTTGGCGGGCGCCTCGGCCCCCGCGGCCACGGTCTGACTAGCATGGGGCCTCGCGTCCACCGAGTGACCACCGAGTGACACCGAGACCGAGGGAACCGCAGTGACGAGCGAGCAGTGGGGCCGCGTCGACGACGACGGCACCGTCTACGTGAAGACCGCCGACGGGGAGCGCTCCGTGGGGCAGTACCCCGAGGGCACGCCCGAGGAGGCGCTGACCTTCTTCACCGAGCGCTTCGCCGCGCTGACCTTCGAGGTGGAGCTGCTCGAGCAGCGCATCAAGTCGGGGGTGATGTCGCCGGAGGAGGCGACGGAGTCGCTCGGCAAGGTGCGTGCGCAGGTCACCGACGCCAACGCCGTCGGCGACCTCGCCTCCCTCGAGGCCAGGCTCGACGCGCTCGCCCCGGTGCTCGAGCAGCAGCGCGAGGCCCGGCGCGCCGAGAAGGCGCAGCGCTCCGCGGAGTCGAAGGCGGCCAAGGAGAAGCTGGTCGCGGAGGCCGAGAAGCTCGCCGAGGGCACCGACTGGCGCAACGGCGCCAACCGCCTGCGCGACCTGCTCGAGCAGTGGAAGGCGCTCCCCCGCATCGACCGCGCCTCCGACGACGCCCTGTGGCGCCGCTTCTCCACCGCCCGCACGGCCTACACGCGCCGCCGCAAGAGCCACTTCGCCGAGCAGAACGAGAAGCGCGAGTCGGCGCGCGTGGTCAAGGAGCGGCTGGCCACCGAGGCCGAGGCGCTCGCCGACTCCACCGACTGGGGCCCGACGTCGGGCCGCTACCGCGACCTGATGCGCGACTGGAAGGCCGCCGGCCCCGCGCCCAAGGACGCCGACGACGCGCTGTGGAAGCGCTTCCGCGGCGCCCAGGACACCTTCTTCGGTGCGCGTGACGCCGCCAACGCCGCGCTCGACCAGGAGTTCGCGGGCAACGCCGTCGTCAAGGAGCAGATCCTCGTCGAGGCCGAGGCGCTCGTGCCGGTCACCGACCTCGACGCCGCCAAGCGCACCTTCCGCGACCTCGCCGACCGGTGGGACGCCGCCGGCAAGGTGCCGCGCGACCGGATGAAGGAGCTCGAGGGCCGCATGCGCGCGGTCGAGCAGGCCATCCGCGGGGTCGAGGACGACCAGTGGAAGCGCTCCGACCCCGAGAAGTCGGCCCGCGCCTCCGACATGGTCGCCAAGCTCGAGTCGGCCATCGCCCAGGTCGAGGCCGACCTGGAGAAGGCCCGCGAGAAGGGCGACCAGAAGAAGGTCGCCGACCTCGAGGACAACCTGGCCTCGCGCCGGCAGTTCCTCGACATGGCCCGTCGGGCCAGCGCCGACTTCTCCGGCTGACCTCGGTCGGCCCCGGCTGAGCGCGGGGGCCGACGCGTCCTACTGACCGTTGAGACCTCTACCTGACCGTCATGACTGTCAGGTAGAGGTCTCAACGGTCGGTAAGAGGTCGACCGGCGCCGCGGCGCGGACTACTGGGTGACGCGGTAGGCGTCGAAGACGCCGGGGACGCCGCGCACGGCGCGCAGCACCGTGTCGAGGTGCTTGGTCTCGGCCATCTCGAAGGTGAACCGGCTCTTGGCCACGCGGTCGCGCGTGGTGGAGAGGTTGGCCGAGAGGATGTTCACGTGTGCGTCGGAGAGCGCCATCGTGATGTCGGAGAGCAGCCGGGCCCGGTCGAGGGCCTCGACCTGGATGTTGACCAGGAAGGTCGACTTGGAGTCCGGCGCCCACTCGACCTCGAGCAGCCGCTCGGGCTGCGACTGCAGCGAGCTGGCGTTGGTGCAGTCCTGGCGGTGGACCGAGACTCCCCCGCCCTTGGTGACGAAGCCGAGGATCGCGTCGGGCGGCACCGGCGTGCAGCACTTGGCGAGCTTGACCCAGACGTCGGGCGCGCCCTTGACCACCACACCGGCGTCCCCGGCCCCGGCGACCTTGCTGCGACCGCGCCGGCCCGTGATCGTCACGGCCTCGGCGAGGTCCTCCTGCGCGCCCTCGCTGCCGCCGTGCAGGTCGATGACGCGGCGTACGACGGCCTGGGCCGAGAGGTTGCCCTCGCCGACCGCGGCGTAGAGCGCGGAGACGTCGCTGATCTTGAAGTGCTCGGCGGCCAGGGTGAGCGACTCGTGGGACAGCAGCCGCTTGAGGGGCAGCCCCTCCTTGCGCATCAGCTTGGCGATCTGCTCCTTGCCCTGCTCGATCGCCTCCTCGCGCCGCTCCTTGGTGAACCACTGGCGGATCTTGGAGCGGGCGCGCGGCGACTTCACGAAGGTCAGCCAGTCGCGCGAGGGACCGGCGTTGACCGACTTGGAGGTGAAGACCTCCACGACGTCGCCGTTCTCCAGCGTCGACTCCAGCGGCACCAGCCGGCCGTTGACCCGCGCGCCGATGGTGTGGTGGCCGACCTCGGTGTGCACGGCGTAGGCGAAGTCGACCGGGGTGGCCCCCGAGGGCAGGGCGATCACGTCGCCGCGCGGGGTGAAGACGTAGGTCTCGGCGCGGTTGATCTCGAAGCGCAGCGACTCCAGGAACTCGCCCGGGTCCTCGACCTCGCTCTGCCAGTCGAGCAGCTGGCGCACCCAGGTCATGTCGCCGCCGGTCTGGCCGGGCTCGGCGCGACGGTCGGTGTCGAGGCCGGCGCGGCCGTCCTCCTTGTACTTCCAGTGCGCGGCCACGCCGTACTCGGCGCGGCGGTGCTGGGAGAAGGTGCGGATCTGCATCTCGACGGGCTTGCCCTGCGGACCGATCACCGTGGTGTGCAGCGACTGGTACATGTTGAACTTCGGCATCGCGACGTAGTCCTTGAAGCGCCCCAGCACGGGGTTCCACCGGGAGTGGAGCACGCCGAGGACGGCGTAGCAGTCGCGGTCCTCCTCGACCAGCACGCGGATGCCGACGAGGTCGTAGATGTCGGAGAACTCCCGACCGCCCAGGATCATCTTCTGGTAGATCGAGTAGTAGTGCTTCGGGCGCCCGGTGACCTTCGCCTTGACCTTCGCCTCGCGCAGGTCGGCCTCGACCTGGTTGATGACCTCGGCCATGAACTGGTCGCGCGAGGGCGCACGCTCCGCGACCATCCGCACGATCTCGTCGTAGATCTTGGGGTGCAGCGTGGCGAACGCGAGGTCCTCCAGCTCCCACTTGATGGTGTTCATGCCCAGCCGGTGGGCCAGCGGGGCGTAGATGTCGAGGGTCTCGCGGGCCTTGCGCTCCTGGGTCTCCTGGCGCACGAAGCGCAGGGTGCGCATGTTGTGCAGCCGGTCGGCCAGCTTGATGACCAGCACCCGGATGTCGCGCGACATCGAGACGATCATCTTGCGGATGGTCTCGGCCTCGGCGGTCTCGCCGTAGCGGACCTTGTCGAGCTTGGTCACCCCGTCGACGAGGAGCGCGACCTCCTCGCCGAAGTCCTTGGTCAGCTGCTCGAGGGTGTAGTCGGTGTCCTCGACGGTGTCGTGCAGCAGGGCCGCGGCCAGCGTCGGCTCGGTCATGCCGATGCCCGCCAGGATGGTCGTCACCGCGAGCGGGTGGGTGATGTAGGGGTCGCCGCTCTTGCGCATCTGCGAGCCGTGGTGGTGCTCGGCGGTGGCGTAGGCCCGCTCGAGCAGCGCGAGGTCGGCCTTCGGGTGGTTGGCGCGTACGGCGCGGAACAGCGGGTCGAGCACGGGGTTGGTGCCGCTCTGGCCGCTGCGCGTGCCCATCCGGGCCAGCCGGGAGCGCATGCTGCGTGACGACGGCGCCTCGACCTGGCGGTGGTCGGCGACGCGGTCGGGGCGCCGCGGGGGCGTGCGGGTCGGCTGGCGCGGCGCGCCCGGGCGGTCGACCGGCGTG
>NZ_CAKASO010000058.1:0-17780 GCF_916862475.1 Nocardioides sp. Leaf374 | reverse complement strand
CGAGACGTCGCGGGTGAAGCGGGCGAAGTGGCTGGAGACCCACCAGAAGACGGGCACGACCACGAGCGAGGCGAGCGAGAGGTTGCTCTCGGCCAGCCCGGCCAGCGCCTGCTCGGTGACCAGGTCGCCGAGCACGCTGCTCCCGCCGAGGCGGGTCCAGGAGCCGTCACGCAGCTCGGGGGTGGCCGCGACCGTGGCGGCCTCGGCGGGGGCCCCGCGCAGCAGGGCCTCAGTCGACGAACTCAACGTCGCCCCCTCGCCGCACCATGATCTCGCCGCGCTCCTCGAGCTGGCGGATCGTGCGGATGACGCCCTGCTGGGCCTCCTCGACCTGCGTCAGGCGCACCGGGCCGAGCAGCTCGATCTCCTCGACCAGGCCCTCGGCGGCGCGGCTGGAGAGGTTGCGGGTGATCTTGTCGCGCACGGCGTCGGCGACGCCCTTGAGCGCGAGCGCCAGCTGGGCGGTGTCGACCTGGCGCAGCACCTGCTGCACGGAGCGGTCGTCGAGGTGCACGACGTCCTCGAACATGAACATCCGGCTCTTGACCTCGTCGGCCAGCGCGGCGTCGAGCACCTCGAGGCCCTCGACGATCTGACGCTCGGTGGAGCGGTCGGAGGCGTTGATGATGTTGACCAGCGGGTCGAGGCCGCCGACGCGCGACATGTCGGTGGGCTGCAGCATCGAGGAGAGCTTGCGCTCCAGGGTGGCCTCGACGGCCCGGACGATGTCGGGGGAGGTGCGGTCCATCACCGCGATGCGGTGGGCGACCTGGGCCTGCTGCTCCGGGGGCAGCCCCGAGAGCAGCAGCGAGGCCTTGTCGGCGGTCATGTGGGCCAGCACCAGGGCGATGACCTGCGGGTGCTCGTCGACGATGAAGGAGCGCAGCTGCGCGGGGTCGGCCTGGTGCAGGAACTGGAAGGGCATCTGCACCGCGGCGGCGTGGAGCCGCTCGATGATCTGCGCGGCGCGCTCGGAGCCCATCGACTGCTCGAGCACCTGCTGGGCGAAGGCCAGGCCCCCGCGGCTGATGTGCTCGCGGGCGGTCATGGTGTCGCGGAACTCCACCAGCACGGCCTCCGACTCGGCCGCGGAGATCGAGTCGAGCCGGGCGATCTCGGCGGTGATGGCCTCGACCTCGTGCTCCTCGAGGTGGCTGAGCACGGTCGCCGCGCGGGTCTTGCCCATCTGCACGAGCAGCACGGCGGCCTTGCGGGCCCCCACGCCGGCCAGGGTGCTGGCCAGTGCGCCGCCCATCAGCCGCGCTCCGTCAGCCAGCCGCGCAGCAGCGCGGCGACATCCTCGGGCTGGCGCTCGATGAGCGCGTTGAGCTCGTCACGCATGTCGTTCTCCTCGCTGCGCTCGGACTCCTCCAGCGCCAGGGCGGCGGGCACGGGCTCGGTGAGCTGGCGTGCGGCGGACTGCTCGCGCAGCTGCTCCACGACGTAGGTCGTGGCCTGCTCGCGCTGCTTGGCGCGCTTGCGGCCCTTGAGCACGGCCAGCAGCAGCACCAGGGCGACCAGCAGGGCCAGGCCGACCTTGCGGATCAGGTCGTTGCGCGCGGCGCTGGCGTCGGCGGCGGCGGCGGCCTCCAGCTCGGCGGCGGCTGCCTCCTCGGCGGTGCGGTCGAAGGGCATGGTCACCACGCGCACCGAGTCACCGGCGGCCTGGTCGAGACCGACCGCGTCCTCGACGAGGCCGCGCACGTCGGCGGTGGAGATCGCCTGGGTGCTGTTGGTGTCGAGCACGACGCCGACGTGCATCGACTCCACCGAGCCCGGGGTCGACTCGACGTGCTCGACGGTGCTGCCGACGGCACGGTCGGTGGTCGTGACCTCCTTCTCGTACGACGAGTCCGCCGAGCCGCCCGTGGCTCCGGTGTCCATCTGCCCGTCGGGGCCGACCACACCCTCCGCGCCGCCGGTGGGCGAGCCCGGTCCGGCGTAGGTCTCGGTGCTGGTGGAGGAGGACGTCGCGGGGTTGTCCTCCTCGGGGGTGAAGGTGGTGGTCTGGGTGGTGCGCTTGTCGAAGTCGAGGTCGACGGCGACCTGCACGGTGGAGTTGCCGGGACCCACGACGCGGTCGAGGGTGGCCTGGATGTCCTGGCGCAGCTCCTCCTGGCGGGCCTCGATCTCCTGGTTGCGGGTCGTGGCGTCGACGCCGGTGCCGTCGGCGCCCGAGAGCAGGCCCTCGGTGTCGCTCACGGTCACGTCGGCGGGGTCGAGGCCCTCCACGCTGGAGGCGACCAGGTGCACGATGGCCTGCACCTGCTGGGCACCCAGGCGGGTGCCGGCGCCGGTCTCGACGAGCACGGAGGCGGTGGGCGGGTCCTGCTCGTCGGCGAAGACGTCCTTGGCCGGCATGGCCAGGTGGACCACGGCGGTGTCGACCTCGTCGATGCCCTCGATGGTGGCCGAGAGCTCGCCCTCCATGGCCCGCTTGTAGTCGGTCTGCTCCTGGAACTCCGAGGTCGACAGGCCGTTGTCGTCGAGGATGGAGTAGCCGCCGTCGCTCTCGGAGGGCAGGCCCTCGCCGGAGAGGTCGATGCGGGCCTTGTAGACCGCGTCGCGCGGCACCATGACCGTCGCGCCGCCGTCGGCGAGCTCGTAGGGCACGCCCTGGGAGTCGAGCTGCTCCACCACGGCCGAGGCGTCGCTGGCCGAGAGGTCGGAGTAGAGGGGCGAGTAGGTCGGGGCGGAGGCCCAGCGGAAGACCAGGAAGCCGCCCAGCAGCAGGGCCAGGGTGCCGACGATCGCGACGACCTTCTGGCCCGCGGTGAAGCCGGCGAACGACTGGCGCCAACCGCCCAGCGTCCGGGTGATCGTGTCCTTCATCCGACCTGCATCCGCATGATCTCGGTGAAGGCCTCGACGGCCTTGTTGCGCACGGCCACGGTGACCTGCGTGGTGACCTGGGCCTGCGTGGCCGCGATCGTGTAGTCGTGGAGGTTCTCCAGCTTCCCGGTGGCGGCCTGCACGGCCATGCCGTCGGCGGTGCGCTGGGTGGCGTCGAGGCGGTCGAGGCCGTCGACGACCATGCGGCCGAAGTCGCTGCCGGCACCGCCCGCGGCCGAGGTGCCGGTGGGGGCGGGCGCGGCGCTGGGTGCGACCGTGGGGGCGACGTACGGCGTGAAGCCGGCGGCGCCGAGGGACTCGATCCCGCTGACGCTCATCAACGGCTCCCGATGCCGATGGCGGTGGAGTAGGTGTCCTGGGCGAACTTGGTGACCTGCGCCGAGGCCTGGAAGCCGCGCTGGGCCATGATCAGCTCGCTCATCTGGGCGCTCATGTCCATGGCGGGGGCGCGCACGTAGCCCTCGGCGTCGGCCAGCGGGTGGTCGGGGTCGTGCACGAGCATCCCCTCGGGGTCGCTGAGGGCGATGCCGGTGACGTCGACGCCGCCGTCCTGCCGGGCGCCGGCCATGACCAGCTGCGCCTGGAAGGCGGTCTGGTCGGTGGAGACCACCGTGTTGGCGTTGGCGATGTTGGAGGCCAGCGCGTCGAGCCACGTCTGGTGCATGCCCAGGCCGGAGCCGGCGATGCGCAGCACGTCGAAGGCGCCCATCAGGCACCTGCCGCGGTGCGCACGAGCTCGAAGCGGTCGGTGACCGCACGGGCGACCATCTGGTACTGGAACTGCGACTGCATCGCGGCCAGCGTCTCCTTGCGCAGGTCGACGTTGTTGCCGTTGGCGCCCACCGGGGTGTCGGTGGCGACCATCGACGGCACGGCGCCCGCCAGGCGTCCGGTGATCGCCGCGTCGGCGTCGGCACCGCCGCCGGCCCCGGAGATGGCGGCGGCCAGCGTGCTCTCGAAGTCGACGGAGGTGGCCCGGAAGTCGGGGGTGTCGACGTTGGCGAGGTTGTCGGCGATGGTGCGCTGGCGCAGGGCCAGGCCGTCGAGGGCGAAGCCCAGCACCGACGACACGGAGTCGACGGAGGCGTAGGACGGTACGGACACGGTGAACCTCCCGCTGTGAGGCGAGTCAGTGCCGGTCCGTCGGCGAGGGCGAGCGAGCAGTCCCTGCTCGCGGGGTCTGATCGGTCCCCTCCGGGGGGACCTGAGGAAAAGTCCGGACCGCTTCCCAGGTGGTCCGGACGGGTGGTGCAGACAGGTGGTGCGACTCAGGTCAGGACGACCGCGAGCCGCCCCGTGCCGTAGCCGGCGACGTCGACGACGAAGTCGCCCCGCCGGCCCAGCACCTGCGTCCGCGCGCGGGCGTCGGCCGGGAGGGCCTGCCCGGCGGGCACGCTGGCGTAGAGGCGCAGGTGGGCCGAGCCGGGGGCGTTGAAGAGCGAGGCCATGACGTTGAAGACCTCGCCCAGCGCCTCCGCGATCGACGCCGACAGCCGGCCCTCCTCGATGGCGGTGGCCGCCGCCCCGGGCGGCACGAGGGCCAGCGCGGCCCCGGCGTACGCCGAGAGGGGCAGGTCGCAGGCGACGACCGCGCGCACCACCAGGGAGTCGTCGACGTAGCTCGCGACGCTCGCGGGGTAGTAGGCGCTCACCGCGAAGGGCGGGCCGGGGCGCAGGTCGACCTGCTTGTCGACCAGGTCGCCGAGCAGGTCGCGGACCTCCTTGGGGCCCGGCAGGTGCGTGGGCAGGCCGGTGGTCGCCGCGGTCACGACAGGGCTCCGACGACGGGGGCGAGCGCGGCGTCGAACGCCTCGGGGGTGAAGGGCTTGGCGATGAGGAAGGCGGCCCCCGACGCCTCCGCGCGCGCCCGCATGTCGGGGGAGCCCTCGGAGGTGACGAAGCCGAAGGGCACGGCGCTGCCGCCGGCGCGCAGCGCGTCGAGGAAGTCGATGCCGGTCATCTCGGGCATGTTCCAGTCCGAGAGCACCAGGTCGGGTGCCTCCGCGCGCACCTTCTCCAGGCCGTCGCGGCCGTTCTCGGCCTCCACGACGTCGTGGCCCCCGTGGCCGGCCTGGCGCAGGGTGCGGATGACGATCTGCCGCATCACGCGGCTGTCGTCGACGACCAGGATCTTCATCGGGTCTCCTCGGAGGTGCTGGTGCTGGTGCTGGAGTCGGGGGTGGGACCGGGGTCGGGGCTCGCGCCGGTGGGCACGCAGACGGAGACGCAGAGCGACTGGCGCCGCCAGCTCAGGTCGAGGCGGCAGACCTCGCGGCGCTGGTGGGAGGCCGGCACGGCGCCGCTGGCCACCAGCGGCAGCGAGAGGGTGCTCGGCCCGGGCATGAGGCTCTTGACGTTGCCGCCGATCACGTTGACCAGCTCGCCGAGCGCGTCGCTGACGTCCTCGGGAGCGAGGTCGGCGGGGTCGAGGGCGAGCATCGCCGCGGCGACGTCGCGGGCGAGGCGGTCGGTGACGGCGACGAGCACCGCGCCCTCCCAGGCTCCGCCGACGGTCGTCATGGCCGTCCACTCCTGCGGGCGCTCGACCGGCGCCACCTCGGGCAGGATCGGCTCGTCGGTGCCGAGGAAGGTCGACCAGACCTCCTCGACGACGGCGTAGACGTCGCCGATCTCGGGCTCGACGGCGGCGATCACGCCGGCACCTCCTGCACGACCAGGCCGAGCAGCTCGAGCTTCTCGACGATGGCGTCGGGGGTGAAGGGCTTGATGACGTACTCGTGGGCCCCGGCGGCGAGCGCCCGCACGATCTGGCCGTGCTCGGACTCGGTGGTGACCATCATCAGCGTCACGTTGCGCCAGCGCGGGTCGGCGCGCACCCGGGTGACGAAGGTGTAGCCGTCCATGAGCGGCATGTTCCAGTCGATGAGGCACAGCTCGGGCTCGAGCCCGGCCTCGAGGGCGTCGAGCGCCTCCTGGCCGTTGCCGGCCTCGGTGGTCTCGAAGCCCAGCTCGGTCACGATCCGGCGCAGGATCGTCCGCATCGTGCGGGAGTCGTCGATGATCAGGGCGTGCATGCGCGGGCTCCTGGGAGTGCGGTGGACAGGGCGGAGGCAGGACTGGACGCCGCGGCGACGGGCGCCGAGCGGCGGGCCGTGGAGCGCGGGCGGTGGAGCGCGACGCGGCCCGCCGGCTCGCGCACCCAGGCGTCGTCGAGGTCGAGGGTGGTCTCGGAGGACCCGAGCAGCAGGTAGCCGTCGGCGGCGACGCGGGGGCTGACCCGGCGCAGGATGTCGCGCTTGGTGTCGAGGTCGAAGTAGATGAGCACGTTGCGCAGGAAGACCACGTCGAAGACCGGCATCGGCGGGAAGGCCGCGGCGAGGTTGAGCGGGGCCGTGGTGACGTGGGAGCGCAGCTCGGCGCCGACCTCCCACTCGCTGCCGACCCGGGAGAAGTAGCGCACCAGCCGGGTGGCGGGCATGCCGCGGTTCATCTCGACCTGGCTGTAGCGGCCCGCGCGCACCCGCTCCAGCATGGTCGGGGAGACGTCGGTGGCGTGGATGCGCCAGGTCCAGCCCGGCGGCAGCGACTCGTCGAGCAGCATCGCGAGGCTGTAGGCCTCCTGCCCGCTCGAGCACGCGGCCGACCAGATCTCCAGGTGGCGGGTCGCGGCCCGCGCCTGGAGCAGGTGGGCCAGCATCACGTCGGTGAAGGCCTGGTAGGGCGCGAGGTCGCGGAACCACGAGGTCTCGTTGATGGTGAGGGCGTCGACGGCGCGGGCGCGCTCGGCGACGGCGTCGGGCCCGGTGCGGAGCCGGGCCACGTAGCGGTCGACGTCGGCGTCGCCGGCGGACCGGGCGAGCGGCAGCAGCCTCGCCTCGACGAGGTACTCCTTGCCCGGGTCGCAGAGCATGGCCGTCTCGCGCCGCAGCAGGTCGGCGACGTAGGCGAAGCTGGACTCGGAGATCACGCCGCACCCATCGACCGCGCGGGCCCCGCACCTGAGCGGTCGGCCGCACTTTTGCCCCCGCCGGACCGGACCACCCGCCCCCGCGGGGGTCTCGCGCGGCGGATCGGCCCCGCGGGAGCGGCGTACTGCTCAGGGCGGGGGCGCTCCGGCCGATCGTCCCTGCGTGATCCGGGTCCTGGTCGTCGACGACTCCGCCGTGCTGCGCCGCCTCATCACCACGGTGCTGGCCGCCGATCCCGACATCGAGGTGGTCGGCACCGCCGTCGACGGCCTCGAGGCGATCGAGAAGGTCGACGAGCTGGCCCCCGACGCGGTCACCCTCGACGTGGAGATGCCCCGTCTCGACGGCATCGGCGCGGTCGAGGTCATCCACCGCAACCACCCCCGGCTGCCGGTCGTCATGTTCAGCACGCTCACCGAGCGCGGGGCCGCCGCGACGCTGCAGGCGCTGTCCAACGGCGCGTCCGACTACGTCGCCAAGCCCACCGGGGCCGGCAACGTGGGGGAGTCGATGGCGCGCGTGCGCGAGGACCTCGTGCCGCGCCTCAAGGCCCTGGTCGGCGCCCGCCGCATGGTCGCCGCCGTCCCCGTCGTACGCCGCGCCGCGCCGCGCGCCGCCGCGCCGCCGCAGGTGCTCGTCGTGGCCTGCTCGACCGGTGGGCCCGACGCCCTGTCCCGCGTGCTCGCGGCGCTGCCGGCCGCCTTCCCGCTGCCGGTGCTGGTCACCCAGCACATGCCGCCGGTGTTCACCACCCAGTTCGCGCAGCGCCTCGACCGGGTCTCGCCGCTGGAGGTGCGCGAGGCCGCCGACGGCGACCAGCCGCGCCCCGGGCTGGTGCTGATCGCCCCCGGCGACCACCACCTGACCCTGGTGCGACGCGCGGCCTCGGTGCGCGCGCAGCTCGACCAGGGCCCGCGGGAGAACTTCTGCCGCCCCGCCGCCGACCCGCTCTTCCGCAGCGCCGCGGGCGTCCACGGCCCCGGTGTGCTCGGTCTGGTGCTCACCGGCATGGGCCAGGACGCCCTCGAGGGCGCACGCGCGGTCGTCGACGCCGGCGGCCGCGTGGTGGTGCAGGACGAGGCCACCTCGGTGGTCTGGGGCATGCCGGGCGCCGTCGCCGGCGCGGGCCTCGCCCACGAGGTGCTCCCGCTCGACCGCATCGCCGGCGCCCTGACCGGTCTCGCCGGCCGCGCCCTCACCCCCGCTCCCTGAGCTCCGCGCGACCTCTGGTCGTGCCGGGTCAGGAGGCTCGGGCGGACGTATTGGTGCCGAGGATCAGAAGGACCCCGACTTGCTGCTCAGCCGACCGTTGCGGAAGAGGACGCCGACCCCGCCGTCGCCGGAGCAGGTCGAGTAGCGGCGGGTCTCGATCGTCAGACCGTCCTGGCTGTCCTTGGCCACGCGTCGCCCCGCGGTGTCGAAGACGGCGTGGACCTTCTTCATGCCCATGCCCTCCCCGACCTTCCTGAACTCCTTGCGGGTCACGCACCCGGGGGAGTCCGCGTGGGCAACAGGGGCGACCACGGCAGTCCCGGCGGTGAGCAGGGCGGTGCTGAGCAGTGCTGCTGCGAGGCGGTGGGTCATGGTGGGTGCGTCTCCTGGGGTGCGGCCGGTCCGACGCGGGGGGCGTCGGCGCGGCCCTGTGGCCGCCCACGTCGAAGACTAGGTGCTGGGGCGGCGTCACGAGCGGCTTCGCCCGGACGCACGACACCCGGCGCCCCCTGGACGGGGACGCCGGGCGACGGCGGGGGGAGGAGAGTGGTCTGGTGGGGCCGGAGGCCGGCGGCTCAGGCCGAGACGTCGACGTAGACGGGGCCGCTGTGGCGCGCCGAGGAGCGGTCCAGGGCGGTGGCGACGGCCTGCTGGCGCAGCGTGCGACCGAGGGTCTCGGCGATCGCGGCGAGCACGACCTGCTGGCGGGCGTGGATCTCCTCGGCCCGCTCGCGCAGGGCCTCGGGCAGCGGACCATGGTCGTCGGGCACGTGCCACGGGTCGGTCTGCAGGACGGTGCCGTGGGCCAGGCCGCGCTCGGCGCGCATGACGTCGAGCTCGACGCGGTCGAGCTCGATCTGCCACGACTTCAGGTCGGCGTCGGGGTCGCGCGGCCGCAGCGTGCGGCGCGCGCCGCCGAGCACGGGTCCGGCGTCGTAGGGCATGGCCGGCTCAGGCCACCGACGCGGCCTGCAGGGCCGCCGCGCGCCAGGTCTGGCACAGGTCGGTGACCAGGGCCAGGCAGCTCTCGGTGACGCTGCTGTCCTTGCTCACGTTGGCGCGGACGAGCTGGGTGTGGAGGAAGTCGTAGATCGAGGCGAGGCCGGGGCCGCCGTCCCACTCCTCGGTGCGCAGGCTCGAGCGCAGCTCGAGGACGATGTCCTGGGCGTGCAGCAGCTGCTGGTGCGCCGTCTGCACGTCGCCGGCGCGCTGGGCGTCGAGACCGCGGGTGACGTCGAGCACGAGGCGCTCGTAGAGCATCACCAGCAGGCGGGCGGGGCTCGCGGTGGCGATGGAGGCGTCCATGTACGTGCTGCGGGCGTTGATCATCTCAGTGCCTTCCTTGGCTGCTGGGCGATGTCGGGTCGGACCCCGGCGTCGTGCCGGGGGTGGTGCCGGTGAGGGTGCGGGAGGTGGCGCACGCGCGGGTCACGAGGAGCTCGAGGGCAGCGAGGAGATCTGGCCGGCCAGCCAGCTGGACTGGCTGCTCATCTGGCCCAGCGCGGTCTCGAGGGCGGTGAACTGGCGCTGGAGCGTCGTACGCCGCAGCTCGAGGCGCGTGTCCCACGCCTCGATGCCGTCCTGGAGCCGCTCGATGCCGGTGCGGCGCCCCGTGATGGCCGCGGTCAGGGTGCCGGTGGTGCTGTTGCTGGCGCCCTTGGCGACGGTCGCGACCCGGGCGGCGAAGCCGTCGCCGGCGGTGGAGAAGCGCTCGGCGACCCCGGCCGGGTCGGCGGCGTAGGCCTGGGTGAAGGCGCTCTGGTCGAAGGTCAGGGTGCCGGTGCGCGACACCTGGATGCCGAGCGAGGCCAGCGAGGTGCCGTCGCTGGGGTAGACGGCGTCGAGCAGCGCCGAGCGCAGGCTGCGCACGGTGGCGTCGCCGGCGAGGGCGCCGGAGGTCTTGGTAGCGGTGTTGTAGGACGTCTGGGCGTCGATGTCGGCCAGCAGCGAGTTCACGGTGTCGACGAGGTCCTTGACCGACGTCGCCAGCTTCGAGGTGTCGCGGGTCAGGGCGACCGAGGAGGTCGTGCCGGTGGCGGCCGCGGCGCCGAGGGTGAGGGTGACGCCGGGCAGCACGTCGGTGAAGGTGTTGGTCGTCGAGGTGACGACGATGCCGGCGCCGAGGTCGATCGAGGCGTCGCTGCCGGCGCGCACCGTGGCGCCCCCGAGCAGGGCCGCGCCGTCGGAGCCGGTGAGCGTGAAGTCCTGCGCGGCGCCCGTGGCGGTCGACTCCACGAGCAGCTGGTAGGAGCCGTCGGCGACCTTGACCAGGCTCGCGGCGAGGCCGGTGGCGTGGGCGGGGTCGTTGATCGCCCGGGCCAGGCCCGACAGCGTGCCGTCGGTGGCCAGGTCGACGGGGGAGCCGTCGAAGCGGTCGAGGCGCACGCTCGTCGAGGCCCCGGTGACCTGGTCGGTCAGGGCGTGGGCCTGGGCGAAGCCGAGCTGGTGGCTGCGGGCCACCCCGGTGACGGTGACCGACAGCGTGGCCGGGCCGGCGCCGCCGCCGGCGGTCACCGAGACCGCGGCGTTGCTGGACGTGGCGGTGAGCGGCGTCCAGGCGGTCGGCTTCGCGAGGGCCTCGGCCTTGCTGGCCAGCACCGAGGTCTTGGTGTTGAGCGTCTGCAGCAGGTTGGCCAGGGAGGTCTCGGTGGTGACCTTGGACCTCAACCGCGTCTGCGGCGCCGCCTCGAGCTGCATGAGCTGCTCGATGATGGTGGCCGTGTCGAGGCCCGAGGCCAGGCCGCTGATGCTGCTGGTGGCCATCGGACCTCCTCAGGTAGGTGCGGGTGCCTCGGGTGTGTCGGGTGGTGCGGGGCCGGGGGCCGGTGCGGGGTCGGGTGTGCCGATCCCGCACCGGCCGTCCGGGCGTGCGGGCGCTCAGCCCGCGGGTGGTGCGGGTGCGTCAGCCGCGCAGCAGGCTGAGCACGCCCTGCGAGGCCGAGTTGGCCTGGGCGAGCATCGCCGTGCCGGCCTGGGAGAGGATCTGCGAGCGGGTGAAGCTCATCATCTCCTGGGCCATGTCGGTGTCGCGGATGCGGCTCTCGGAGGCCGACAGGTTCTCGACGGCCACGTTGAGGTTGTTGATGGTGTGCTCGAAGCGGTTCTGGGCGGCACCCAGCTGCGAGCGCACCGAGGAGACGTCCTTGATCGCGGTGTCGAGCAGGCTGATCGCCTCCTGGGCACCCGATGCGGGCTTGAAGGACGCCTCGGCCGCAGCCACCTCGGCGGCGGTGCCGGTCACGGAGGCCGTGGTGATCTCGATGCCCGCGCCACCGGAGGCGTCGGCGGTGGCGGCGCCGGCCCCGAAGGTGCTGTCCAGGGCGCTCTGCAGCGCAGCCTGGGCGGTGGCGGCGTCCGTGGCCGTGTCGTACTTGACCGAGCTCAGGTCGAGGGACTTGTTGCCGATCGTCACGGTGCCGTTGAGCTTACTGAACTCCGCCACGGCGGTGGCGTCATCGCTGTAGTCGGTCGCCGCACCCAGGGTCATGACGCCGGCGGTGCCGCTCTCGGCATCCGTGGTGTTGGTGCCGGTGGTCGCGTTGGCGGCGACCGCGGTGACGTCGAGGCCGGAGAGGCCCAGACCCGAGGCGCTGAGGCCGTTGGTGCGGACCAGGTCCACCGCGATGCGGTCCTGGGCGGTGTTGTTGGCGCCGACCTGGAAGCTGCCGTTGAACGAGCCGTCGAGGAGCTTGGTGCCGTTGAACTCGGTGGTGTCGGCGATCCGGGTGATCTCCGTCTTGAGCTGGCTCATCTCGTCCTGGATGTTCTTCTTGGCATCCGTGTTGAGACCGCCGTCGTTGGAGGCCTGGACGGCCAGGTCGCGCATGCGCTGCAGGATCGAGTGCGTCTCGGTGAGCGCGCCCTCAGCGGTCTGCACGACCGAGACGCCGTCCTGGGCGTTGCGCGAGGCGACCTTGAGGCCACCGACCTGCGAGCGCAGGCCCTCCGAGATCGCGAGGCCGGCGGCGTCGTCGGCGGCCCGGTTGATCCGGAAACCGCTCGAGAGCTTCTCGAGCGACTTGGACATCTGGCCCTGCGTGACCGACAGGTTGCGGTACGAGTTCATGGCGTCGATGTTCTGGTTGATGCGAAGACTCATGATGGGTCCCTCCTGGGTGTCGAGTCGTGGAGCCCGTCCATGGGCTCACGGGGTGCTGATCGGCCCGGACGGTCCGGGCCTGAGCGGTTCGCCGATCTTTTTCGGCGGGTCGGTGGGAGCGCTGCGTGGGCGCGCCGCGGCGCCGCCTGCTCCGTCGTACGACGGGACGGCGCGGGCCGGTGCCGGCCGGGAGCGCAGGGCTCAGGCGGTGCCGCTGAGCCGGGCGGTGACGCGGGCCGGCTGGCGGGTGGCGGCGTGGCGGGCGGCGACGGCCTGGAAGTAGGCGGCGCGGCGCTGGGCGGCGCAGCCGTCGGGGCGCGGGTGGGGCGTGACGAGCTCGGGGTCGAGGGCGCTGTTGAGGGCGTCGCGCAGCAGCACGAGGGCCTCGGCGCGGATCTGGGAGACCCGCGACTCGGTGACGCCGAGGGTCTCGGCGATCTCGGCCATGGGCCGCTCGGCGAGGAAGTACTCGCGCACGACGACCTGGAGCCGCTCGGGCAGCTCCTCGATGGCCTCGGCGAGGTAGTCCAGGCGCTCCTGGTGCTCGACCGCGGCCTCGGGGGAGGGGGAGGTGCTGACGAGCATCTCCTCGTAGGGGGTCTCGCTGCCGCCCTGGAGGGAGAGGACGTTGGCGCGGGCGACGTCGCCGTCGTTGCTCTCGACCTCGGCCAGGCTCAGGCCCAGCGAGGCGGCGACCTCGGCGTTGTCGGGCACGCGGCCGAGGGTGGCGGCGAGGCGGGTGCGGGCCTGGTCGAGGTCGCGACCGCGGCGGCGCACCGAGCGCGAGGCCCAGTCGATCTGGCGCAGCTCGTCGAGGATCGCTCCGCGCACGCGGCTCGCGGCGTAGCGCGTGAAGGGGACGCCGCGGTCGGCCTCGAAGGCGTGGGCGGCCTTGACCAGCGCGGTGAGGCCGGCGGAGTGGAGGTCGTCGCGGTTGACGTGGCTCGGCACCCGGCTCATGGTCTCGCGGACGATGTGGCCGACGAGCCCCATGTGGTCGACGATCATCTGCTCGGAGTCGGCGGTGCCCGTGGGCGTGTCGAGACCGTGGAGCGCGTGCCCCTGGTCGACGGACCGGTCCTGCGTGTGGTCGTGAGTGCTCACGGTGTTTCCCCCCTCGTCCTGCGTCGCCCGCCCTCCCTGACGTGCGACGGCTCGAACCCTGCCGTCCCGGGGACGGGTCTGAAAGGCGATCCGGCACGAATGACCCGAGGGGGCTATACCGGGTCGCCGATCGACTGAGGTAGGGACTCATCCGTCCGGTTGGTCCCGTCGTTCCGCTCAGGTGGTCGCCGCCTGCGCCGATCTGCTCCGTCGACGAGGCACGACCACCCCGGTCGGGCCCGCACGGTGCCGGGAGGCGATGACGTGGTCGACGCGGTGGAGAGACTCTCCCTCACGCTGTGGCGCGAGCGCGAGCTGCTCGACACGCTGCTCTACCGCCTCGAGGTGGAGCAGCTGGTCCTGGCGAGCGGTCGCACGGCGTGGCTGATGCGGGCCGCCCGCGAGGTCGAGGCGACGCTGCAGGTGCTGCGCGAGACCGAGGTGCTGCGCGCGGTCGCCGCCGACGAGGCCGCGGCCCAGGTCGGCTGCCCCGACAACCCCTCCCTCAAGGCGCTGGCCGAGGCCACCCACGAGCCGTGGCGCACGATCCTGCTCGACCACCGCGAGGCCTTCGTCTCCGTGACCCGCCAGGTCACCGAGCTGGCCGACTCCAACCGCGACCTCATCACCAGCGGCTACCGCGCCGCCCGGGAGACGCTGCTCTCCCTCGACGACTCCACCCACAGCTACACCCCGGCCGGCGCCGCTGTCGCGGCCAGCGGCACGGCGCGCCTGGTCGACCGGAGCATCTGACGTGAGCGGCTCGTTGTCCTCCCTCAACACCGCCCTCACGGCGCTGCGCTACCAGCGCGTCGCTCTCGACGTCGCCAGCAACAACGTCGCCAACGCCACCACCGAGGGCTACACGCGGCGCCGCGTCGTCGGCGAGACCATCGGCAGCGCCTCCGTGCCGGCGATGTGGTCGCGCTACGAGGGCGCCTCGGGCAGCGTCGGCGCGGGCGTGATGACCCGCTCGGTCGACCGCATGACCGACGACCTCCTCGACGCGCGCTCGCGCCGGGAGAACGCCAACCAGTCCTACCTCGACGTGCGCTCGGCCACCCTCCAGCGCGTCGAGAGCGGTATCGGCGAGCCCGGCGACTCCGGGGTCTCGGCCGCGCTGACCTCCTTCCGCAGCAGCTGGCACGACCTGGCCAACGACCCCGGCAGCGCGGCGGCCCGCGAGGTCGTGCTGGCCCGCGCCACGGCGCTGGTCGACTCCGTGCACGCCCAGGCCCGCCAGGTCTCCGACGAGCAGGCCGACCAGCGGGTGCGTCTCCAGGGGGTCGTCGCCGACGTCAACACCACCGCCACCGAGCTCGCCGCCACCAACCGTGCCCTCGCCGCCGCCTCCCTCGACGGCGTGGACACCTCCGACCTGGCCGACCAGCGCGACGCCCTGGCCCTGCGCCTGGCCTCGCTCACCGGCGGCACCGCGAGCCCGCGCAGCGACGGCGGCTTCGACGTCTCCCTCGGTGGCGTGCCGCTGGTGGAGGGCGGCACGGCCCACACCCTGCAGATCGCCAGCGGCGTCACGGCCGGCGGCGGCGACGACGGCCAGCCGGTCGCCTTCTCGATCACCACCGGCGGGGCCGCGCCGACCACCACGGCGGTGCCGGCCGGCCTCAAGGGCGAGACCGGCGCGGTGGCCGACCTGCTGACCACCACGCTGCCGGCCTACGCCGCCGGGCTCGGCGCGGTCGTGGCCACGCTGGCCGGCGAGGTCAACGCGCTGCACCAGGCCGGCTACGACCAGGGCGGCGCCGCGGGCGGGCCGTTCTTCTCCTTCGACCCCGTCGACCCGGCCGGCAGCCTGGCCGTCGCGGTCACCTCCGCCTCGGGCGTGGCCGCCTCGGCCGCCGCGGGCGGTGGGCTCGACGGCACCCAGGCCGACCGGCTCGCCACCGCCGGCGCCGCCGAGGGCGCCTACGCGCGCCTGGTCACCGGCTTCGGCACCGAGGTCGCCTCCGTCCAGCGGCTCGCCACCACCCAGCAGCTGCTCACCGCACAGGTCGACTCCGCCCGCGAGCAGCTCTCGGGCGTCAACCTCGACGAGGAGATGGTCTCCATGCTCTCCGCCCAGCGTTCCTACGAGGCGGCGGCCCGCGTGATGACCGTCGTCGACTCGGTGCTCGACACGCTGATCAACCGCACCGGGCTGCTGCGCTGATGGGCATCTCGCGCGTCACCCAGTCGATGCTCGCCGACCGGTCGGTCGGCTCGCTGCAGGGCAGCCTGACCCGCCTGGCCAAGATCCAGGAGCAGCTGTCGACCGGCAAGGTCGTCAACCGCGCCTCCGACTCCCCGACCGCGGCCGGCGCCGCCATGCGCTTCCGCGGCTCGATCGCCGACCAGCAGCAGTACGTGCGCAACGCCGAGAACGGTCTCGGGTGGCTCAGCGCCGCCGACACGACCCTCTCCAGCGTCAGCGACTCCGTACGCCGCGCGCGCGAGCTCGCCCTCCAGGGCGTCTCGGCCAGCAGCAGCCCCACGGCCCGTGCGGCGCTGGCCGCCGAGGTCGACCAGCTGCGCGAGCAGGCCCTCGCCGACGCCAACACCGGCTACCTGGGCCGCCCCGTCTTCGGCGGGGTCACCGCGGGAGGCGCGGCCTACGACGCCACCGGCTCCTACGTGGGCGCCCCGGGCGCGGTCAACCGCACCGTCGGGGCCGGCGTGCAGGTGCGTGTCGACGTGCCCGGCCCGGACGTCTTCGGCGACGGGGCGACGTCGCTCTTCGCGGACCTCGACGCCCTCTCGACCGCCCTCACCAGCGGCGACGAGGCCGGCATGCGGGCGGGTCTCGACGCGCTCGCGACCCGCCTCACCACGGTCGCCACGGTGCAGGCCGGCGTCGGTGCGGCGTACAACCGCATCGAGGCGGCGGTGGACTCGGCGAAGGGCCAGGTGGTCTCGCTGTCGGCGTCGCTGTCGGAGATCGAGAACACCGACCTGCCCAAGGCCATGGTCGACCTCAAGCTCCAGGAGGTCGCCTACCAGGCGGCGCTGGCCTCGACCTCGCGCGTCATGCAGCCGAGCCTCGTGGACTTTCTGCGATGATCGCCACCGCTGCCCCGAACCGATCCACGAGCCAGCCCGTCACCGAGCCCGTCACCGTGAGGACCCCCATGCCCGAGGCGCCCGCCCCCGACGCCGCGGTGCTCGACATCCCCGTGATCGAGCTCGTGCACCCGATGCCCGGGTTCCCCGACCGGCAGCGCTTCGCGCTGGTGCAGCTCGACGACGACGGGCTGCTGTGCGCGCTGCGCTCCCTCGACGACCCCGAGCTGCGCTTCCTGGTCGTGCCGCCGCAGGCCTTCTTCCCCGACTACGCCCCCGAGGTCGACGACGCGGTGGTGGCCGACCTCGCCATCGACGCGCCCGGCGACGTCCTCGTGCTGGCGGTGGTGACGCCGGCGCAGACCCTGGCGGGCACGACCGCCAACCTGCTCGCGCCGGTGCTGGTCAACACCGTCAACCGGCGTGCGTGCCAGGTGATCCTCGACGACACCTCGCTCTCGGTCAGCACCCCGCTCGTCGCGTGAGCCCCGCGCGCACCGCGCACGACGGCAGGGCGCGGGCCGCGACGTCCTGCGCCGCGGCCCGGCCGGGTGCGGGTAGCGTGGCCCCATGCTGGTCCTGAGCCGCCGCGTCGGCGAGAGCGTCGTCATCGGCGACGACGTGACCGTCACGATCCTCGAGGTCCGTGGCGACGTCGTCCGGGTCGGCATCGACGCGCCCCGCTCGGTGGCGGTCAACCGCGCCGAGCTGCTGGCCGAGCTCGAGTCGTCGAACCAGGCCGCCGCCTCGCCCAGTGAGGAGGCCGTCGCGTCCCTCGCGCAGGCCCTGCGCGGTCGGCCGGCCAACCCGCCCGGATCGGCGGCGCGCGAGCGCACCTGAGCTGGTCCGGTCCACCCCGGCCCGCCGGCCCACGAGCACCGGACGACCGCTCAGTTCGCCCCCGGCCCCGCCGATGGGGCGGGCATGGATGACGACGCCGAGATCGTGGCCGAGTTCCTCGTGGAGAGCCACGAGAACCTCGACCAGCTCGACCGCGACCTGGTCGCCCTCGAGCAGGAGCCCGGGTCGCGCGAGCTGCTCTCGAGCATCTTCCGCACGATCCACACCATCAAGGGCACGAGCGGCTTCCTGGCCCTCGGCCGGCTCGAGGCGCTGACCCACGCGGGGGAGAACCTCCTCTCCCGGCTGCGCGACCGCAAGATGGACCTGACGACCGAGGTCACCGAGGTCCTGCTGCGCACCGTCGACACCGTGCGGGCGCTGCTCGAGGTCATCGAGCGCTCCGGCACCGACCTCGACCCGGCCGTCGACGTGCAGGTGGTCGTGGCCGAGCTCGAGCGGGTCCTCGCCGGCGGCAGCGCCCCGGTCGTGGCCCCGGACCCCGCCCCGGTCCAGGCCGTGGTCGCGCCCGAGCCCGTCGCCCCGTCGTACGTCGACCCCGCGCCCACCGCACCGGCGGCGGCGGAGCCGGCGCCCGCCGCGGCGCCCGCCGCGCCGGCGCCCGCCACGCCCCCCGTCGCCGCAGCGCCGCCCGTAGCCGCGCCCGCAGCGGCACCCCAGCCGCT
>NZ_CAKASO010000057.1:0-17935 GCF_916862475.1 Nocardioides sp. Leaf374 | reverse complement strand
GAGGACGCCGGTCGGGTCGAGGACCCGGGCCGAGCCCCCGCAGGACGTCGAGCACGCGGTCGGCTCGGCGCCGGGCTCGGCGCTGGCGTCGGGGACCTGTGCGGGCGCGCCGAGCCTGGCGCCGCTCTCGAGCCGCACCCCGCGGGCCCAGTCGGCGGCGCGCATCTGCTTCTTGCCGAAGGCCTTGACCTCGCCGAGGCTGACCGCGTGGGTGCCGGTGCCGACGACGACGTGGTTCTTGCCGACCACGATCTCACCCGGCGGCAGCGCTCCGTCGGTGATCTCGACGGGCCCGATCTTGATCCGCTCGCCCTCGAAGGTCGACCACGCACCCGGCCCGGGGGTGCAGGCCCGGATCCGGCGGTCCACCGCGGGGGCCGGCTCGCGCCAGTCGACCTCGGCGTCCTCGACGAGGATCTTCGGGGCCAGGCTGACGCCGTCCTCGGGCTGCTCGCGGGCGACGAGCGAGCCGTCCTCGATCCCGTCGAGGGTCGCCACGAGCAGCCCGGCTCCGCCCTCGGCGAGGCGGCCGAGCAGGTCGCCGGCGGTGTCGGTGGGGCGGATCCGCTCGGTCATCACGCCGAAGGTGGGGCCGGCGTCCATGGCCTTCACGATGCGGAAGGTCGTGGCGCCGGTGACCTCGTCGCCGGCCCACACCGCGTGCTGCACGGGGGCCGCCCCTCGCCAGGCCGGGAGGCAGGAGAAGTGCAGGTTGACCCAGCCGTGGGGCGGGATGTCGAGGGCCGACTGGGGCAGCAGGGCGCCGTAGGCCACGACGGGGCAGCAGTCGGGGCGCAGCGCCCGCAGGGCCTCCTGGAAGTCGGGGTCGCGCGGGTGCTCGGGCTTGAGCACCGGCACCCCGAGCTCGACGGCGCGCTGGGCGACGGGGCTGGCGGTGAGTCTGCGACCTCGTCCGGAGGGCGCGTCGGGCCGGGTGACGACGCCGACGAGCTCGTGGCCGGAGGCCGCGACGGCCTCCAGGGACGGGACGGCGACCTCGGGGGTCCCGGCGAAGACGACTCTCACTGCTCTCCTCAGGTGGTGACGGTGCGCGACGGGCGCTCACCGCCGGTGTGGCTCGTGGTGTGGCTCGTGGTGTGGCTCGTGGTGTGGCTCGTGGTGTGGCTCGTGGTGTGGCTCGTGGTGTGGCTCGTGGGGGTGGATCGTGGCGGGGTCGGAGGACGGGGCGCGCCGGGGCCCGTCGGCCCGGCTAGAGGCCGAAGCCCCGGGTGGCGTGGGGGCTGACCTTGACGGTGGGGCGCTCCAGGCCGAACCACTCCGCCTCGCGGATCTCGCGCATCGCGGCCTTGCGGGCGGCCTGGTCGAGACGGTCGACGAAGAGCACCCCGTCGAGGTGGTCGGTCTCGTGCTGGATGGCGCGGGCCAGCAGGTCGCTGCCGTGGACGGTGACCGGCTCACCGTGCATGTCGAAGCCGCGCGCCACCACCGAGAGCGCGCGGGTGCACTCGAAGGACAGGTCGGGGATCGACAGGCAGCCCTCGAGACCGTGCTGCTCCTCCTCCGACAGCTCGAGGCGCGGGTTGACGAGGTGACCGAGCTCGCCGTCGACGTGCCAGGTGAAGACGCGCAGCCCGACGCCGATCTGGGGCGCCGCGAGCCCGGCCCCCGGCGCCTCCACCATGGTGTCGGTGAGGTCGGCCACGAGCTTGTGCAGCTCGCGGTCGAAGTCGACGACCTCGAGCGCTGGCTTGCGCAGCACGGGGTCACCGAAGAGGCGGATGGGCTGGACGGCCACGGGACTCCTTGGCGGGGCGACGGATGTGCGGTCGGTCGGCGGTGGATCGATGGTGGATCGATGGTGGATCGATGGTGGATCGGCGGCGGATCGGCGGTGGATCGGTGGCCGATCACGACCGGCCCCACCTCCACCGTCGACGTCCCAGTCTAGGCCCGCCGGGTCGGGCCCCCTAGCCGAGGCTGGGCGGGTCGACCTGGATGCGGACCGGGTCGAGCTTGCGCGAGGACCGCAGGCGCTGGAGGTCGCCGAGGGCGCGCGAGAGCTCCGGGCCGCGGTGCCGCGGGACCCTCACCACGACCCGCTCGGGGTGGTCGGGACCCTCGCCCTCCGGCACCGGCCCCAGCACCTCCGCGCCCTCGGGGGCGGCGAGGAGCACCAGGGCGTCGTCGACCGCCCCGGCCGGCCCGGAGATCGTGGCCAGGCGCGAGGCGGGCGGCAGGTGGGCGCTGCGACGCTCCTCGGCCTCGCGCTCGGCGAAGCCGGCGGGGTCCCACCGGACGAGGGCCTGCAGCGCGGGGTGGGCCGGGTCGCCGACGGCCAGGGCCCGACCGCCCGGCGTCACCAGGCCCACGGCGTTGGCCCAGCGGCGCAGCGCCTCCTCGGTGGTGCGCAGGTCGGTGCGGGCCAGGGGCAGCCAGGTGTCGAGCAGGACCACCGCGGCGTAGCCGCCCTCGGCGACGGGCTCGGCCCCGGGGGTGGCCACCACGATCGCCGGGCGCGCCTCGACCCGGGCGAGCACCTCCCCGCCGGCCGACGAGGTGCGGACGCGGGTGCCGGGGAAGGAGCGCCCCAGCTCCTCGGCGGTGCGGGCGTCGCCGACCACCGGCGCACGCAGCCCCCGGTGGCCGCACTCGGGGCACGCCCACCCCGGCGCGGGCGTCGCGCACCACCGGCAGGCCGGGGGGTCGGCCGCGCCACGCAGGTGGAGGGGGCCGGAGCACACCGCGCACCGCGCGGGCGTGCGGCAGCGCTCGCAGGCCAGCGAGGCGGCGTAGCCACCCCGCGGCACCGAGACGAGCACCGGCCCCGAGCCGAGCGCGTCACGCACCAGGTCGCGCACCTGGGTCGGCAGCCGCGCGGTGCGGGCGTGGGGGTCGCGGCGCAGGTCGTGCTCACTGGCACCGGCCACGGTCACCGTGACCGCCCGGCGCAGCGTGCCGCGGTCGGCGACGAGCTCGCGCGCCCACCCCGTGCGGACCAGGTGGTCGCCCTCCACGGTGCGCGTGAAGCCGCCGACCAGCGCGGCCGAGCCCTGCTCGGCCGCGCGCAGCAGCAGCACCTCGCGGGCGTGGGGGTAGGGGCCCCGCTGCTCGGCGTGGTTGTCGTCGCCGTCGTCCCAGATCGCCACCAGGCCGGGGCTCGCCACGGGCGCGAACGCGGCGGCGCGGGTGCCGACGGCGATCCGGCGCGAGCCCCGGGAGAGCTGGAGGAAGGCGCGGTAGCGCTGCGCCGGACCGGTGTCGGCGGTCAGCACGGCGTGCTGCGGGGGCAGCCCGGCAGCGGCGGCGGCCCGCTCGAGGGCCTCGGCCACCCGCGCGACGTCCTTGCCGTCGGGCAGGCAGAGCACCGCTCCCCCGGGCGCGCCGAGCGCCGCCAGGGCCAGCAGGTGCGGCCAGTCGGCGCCGGGTGGCGGGCCCCAGACCGCGCGGGGGGCTCCGCCCTCGGCGAGGTGGGTGAGGAAGGCCGCGCCGTGGGGGTGCTGGGCCCACGCCTCACGGCCGTGCGCGCCGAGGGCCGACACCGCGGCCGGGGGCAGCGGGGCCAGGTCACCGTAGGGCTGCTCCCCGAGGGCCTCCTTCTCCGCACCGGCGTGGCGCGGGGGCACGGCGAGGCGCAGCACGTCGGCACGGGCGCCGGCGTAGCGCTCGGCCACGGCCGCGGTCAGCGCCGCGACGCCGGGCAGCAGCACCGGCTCCGGGCTGACGACGCGGCGCAGCGGCTGGAGGACGCCGGGGTGGTCGGAGGAGGCGGCGCGCTCGACGAGGAAGCCGTCGACGTCGTGCCCGGCGAAGCGCACCTTGACCCGGACCCCGGGGCGGGCGTCGTCGGCCATCGCGGCCGGCACGGCGTAGTCGAAGGGACGGTCGAGGTGGGCCAGCGGCACGTCGACGAGCACCCGGGCGACGGGGTCGACCTCGGCGATCTCCACCTCGCGGCGCTTGCGCTCGCGGGTGGCGCGCGCCTTGGCCTGCGACTCCTTCAGCGTGGCGCGCACCAGCCCTGGCAGCAGCTCGGGCTGCTCGTCGCGGCGGGGGTCGGCAGGGGGCACGGGCAGATGTCTACCAGCGTCCGCCGACCGGCCCGTCGGCCCTCGACCGCCCGTCCACAGACACGGCCACGGACGAAGCCACGGACGCGGCCACGGACACAGCCACGGACGCAGCGCACCCGCCGGCCTCGAGGGGCCGGCGGGTGCGGGTGGTGGTGCGGGTGGTGCGGGAGTCGTGCGGGGTGCGGGCTCAGGCGCCGACGGCGGCCTTGAGGGCCTCGGCGCGGTCGGTGCGCTCCCAGGTGAACTCCGGCAGCTCGCGGCCGAAGTGGCCGTAGGCCGCGGTCCTGGCGTAGATCGGGCGCAGCAGGTCGAGGTCGGCGATGATCGCGGCCGGGCGCAGGTCGAAGACGCTCAGCACGGCCTGCTGGATCTGCTCGTCGGGCACGGTGCCGGTGCCGAAGGTCTCGATGAAGACGCCGACGGGCTGGGCCTTGCCGATCGCGTAGGCGACCTGGGCCTCGCAGCGGCGGGCCAGGCCCGCGGCCACGACGTTCTTGGCCACCCAGCGCATGGCGTAGGCCGCGGAGCGGTCGACCTTCGAGGGGTCCTTGCCCGAGAAGGCGCCGCCACCGTGGCGGGCCATGCCGCCGTAGGTGTCGACGATGATCTTGCGACCGGTCAGGCCGGCGTCGCCCATGGGGCCACCGACGACGAAGCGTCCGGTGGGGTTGACCAGGAGGCGGTAGCCCTCGGAGGAGATGTCGAAGGCCGAGAGCACCGGGTCGATGACGTGCTTCTTGACGTCGGGCTGGAGCACGGTGGCGAGGTCGACGTCGTCGGCGTGCTGGGTGGAGAGCACGACGGTGTCGATGCGCACCGGTCGGTTGTCGGCGTCGTACTCGATGGTGACCTGGGTCTTGCCGTCGGGGCGCAGGTAGTCCATGGTGCCGTCCTTGCGGACCTCCGAGAGCCGCTCGGAGAGCGTCTGCGCGATCTTGATCGGCAGCGGCATCAGCTCGGGGGTGTCGTCGCAGGCGTAGCCGAACATCAGGCCCTGGTCGCCCGCGCCCTGCTTGTCCATCGCGTCGACGGACTCCTCCAGGCGCGACTCGTAGCCGGTGTCGACGCCCTGGGCGATGTCGCCGGACTGTCCGCCGATGGCGACCATCACGCCGCAGGTCTCGCCGTCGAAGCCCTTGTCGGAGTGGTCGTAGCCGATGTGGAGGATCCGGTCGCGCACGACCTTCTTGATGTCGACGTAGCCGGTGGTGCTGACCTCGCCGGCCACGACGACCAGGCCGGTCGTCAGGAGCGTCTCGACCGCGACCCGCGAGTGGGGGTCCTGCTCGAGCATCGCGTCGAGGATCGAGTCGCTGATCTGGTCGGCGATCTTGTCCGGGTGACCCTCGGTCACGGACTCCGAGGTGAACAGACGTCCGGGCACAGTGCTTCTCGCTCTCGTAGGAAGGGTGCTGCGGGCAGTGCTGGTGGTGCGCGCAACGATATCGACCGTCCCACAGTGCGGGACGGCGGTCTCAGTTGTACGCCGGGACCGGTCGGGTGCGGCTCACCCGGGGGGCTGGCCGGGGCGCGGCGGCCGGTCGGGTGAGGCCGGGCCGAGCCGGAGCACCACCTGGTCCCAGACGGCGTGGGCCAGGTGGGCCTTGGAGCCGTGGCCCACCTCCACGGCGGCGCCGTCGGCGGCCAGGACCACCGCGTCGTTGTCGGGGCTGCCGAAGACCGCTCCCCCGCTGACGTCGTTGACGACGAGCAGGTCGCAGCCCTTGCGGGTCAGCTTGGCCCGCGCCAGGTCGAGCACGCCGGCGTGGGCGTCGCCGGTCTCGGCGGCGAAGCCGACCACGACGCCGGGCCGGGTCGGACCGACGGGTCGGGCGGCCACCTCGCGCAGGATGTCGGGGTTCTGCACCAGCGCGATCGGCGGGGCCGCGCCGTCGTCGGCCTTCTTGATCTTCGCCGTGCTCACCTCGGTGGGCCGGAAGTCGGCCGGGGCGGCGGCCATGACGAGCGCGTCGGCGCCCTCCGCTGCGGCCAGGACCGCCTCGCGGAGCTGGGCCGTCGTCTCCACGCGCACGACGCGGGCCCCCGCGGGGTCGGGCAGCGTGGCGTTGGCGGCCACCAGCGTCACCGAGGCCCCCCGCGCCACGGCGGCGCGGGCCAGGGCCCAGCCCTGGAGGCCCGAGGAGCGGTTGCCGAGGAAGCGCACGGGGTCGAGCGGCTCGCGGGTGCCGCCGGCGGAGACGACCACGCGGCGACCGGCGAGGTCCTGGGCCGGCGCGCCGTCGCCGCCGGAGCGGGCGAGCACCTGCACGCAGGTCTCGAAGATCTCGCCGGGGTCGGGCAGCCGGCCCTTGCCGGTGTCGGCGCCGGTGAGGCGACCCTCCGCCGGCTCCAGCACCAGCACGCCGCGCGAGCGCAGCGTCGCGACGTTGGCCACGGTGGCGGGGTGCTCCCACATCTCGGTGTGCATCGCGGGGGCGAGCACCACCGGGCAGCGCGCGGTGAGCAGCGTGTTGGTGAGGAGGTCGTCGGCCAGTCCGTGGGCGGCGCGCGCCAGCAGGTCGGCGGTGGCGGGGGCGACCACGACGAGGTCGGCGGACTTGCCGATGCGCACGTGGGGCACCTCGTGGACCGAGGTCCACACGTCGCTGGCCACCGGCTTGCCCGACAGCGCCGACCACGTGGGGGCGCCGACGAACTCCAGCGCCGCGGCGGTGGGGACCACGGTGACGTCGTGGCCCGACTCGGTGAGCCGGCGCAGCAGCTCGCAGGCCTTGTAGGCCGCGATGCCGCCGGCGACGCCGAGGACGACGCGAGGCCGCTCCCCGTCGTGGGGGGCGGCCTCGTCGGTGGTGCTGGTGCTCAGGGGAGGATCACTCGTCGCCGGGCGCGAAGGACGCGTCGAGGGCGGCGGCCTTGGCAGCGGCCTCCTCGGCGGCGAGCTCGGCCGGGTCGACGTCCTCGCAGGTCAGCAGGTCGTCGTTGATCTCGCGCAGCGCGATCGACAGCGGCTTCTCCTGCACGTGGGTCTCCACGAGGGGGCCGACGTACTCCAGCAGGCCCTCGCCGAGCTGGGAGTAGTAGGCGTTGATCTGGCGGGCGCGCTTGGCGCTGTAGAGGACCAGCTTGTACTTGCTGTCGGTCTTGGTGAGCAGGTCGTCGATCGAGGGGTTGGTGACGCCCTCGGCGGCGATGTTGGGAGCAGACACGCGGAAGCCTCGCTGGGGTTGGAACGGGTCAGGGCCGGTCGGGCCGTGACGGCTCCTGCTGGAGCATCATCAAGGTTACCAAGTCGTCGGCCGCAGCGTGAACTTCGTGGTTGACCACGGTGACGTCGAACTCGGGCTCGGCGGCCAGCTCCTCCTGCGCGGTCTCCAGGCGCCGCTCCCGCTCCTCGGCGGTCTCGGTGCCCCGACCGACGAGCCGGCGCACCAGCTCCTCCCACGAGGGGGGCTTGAGGAAGACGAAGAGGGCCTGCGGCATGGTGCGGCGCACCTGGCGCGCGCCCTGGAGGTCGATCTCGAGCATGGCCGGCCGACCGGCGGCCAGCGCCTCCTCGACCGGTCCGCGCGGGGTGCCGTAGCGGGCCCGCTTGTGGACCACGGCCCACTCCAGCAGCTCGTCCTCGGCGACCATGCGGTCGAAGGCCTCGTCTGAGACGAAGCGGTAGTGGACCCCGTCGACCTCGCCCGGGCGGGGCGCCCGGGTGGTGGCCGAGACGGAGATCCACACGTCGGGGTGCATCTCGCGCACCGCGGCGGCCACGGTGCCCTTGCCGACGGCGGTGGGGCCGGCGAGCACGAGCAGCCGCGTGGGCGGGCCGGCGGGGGTGCCGGCGGGGGTGCCGGCGGGGGTGGAGGTGGAGGGATCGGGGGGCGTGGCGGCGCTCACGTGGCGTCTCGGGGGCCGAACTCGCGCTCGAGCGCGGCGACCTGCTTGATGCCCAGCCCGCGCACCCGGCGGCTCTCGGCGATGCCGAGCCGCTCCATGACCTGGCGGGCGCGCACCTTGCCCAGCCCCGGCAGCGACTGGAGCAGGTCGACGACCCGCATCTTGCCGATCACCTCGTTGGTGCTGCCCTCGCGCAGCACGTCGACGATGGAGGCCCCGGAGTTCTTCAGCCGGTTCTTCACCTCGGCCCGCTCACGGCGCGACGCGGCGGCCTTGTCGAGAGCGGCCTGACGTTGCTCGGGCGTGAGGGGAGGGAGAGCCACGGGTGAGAGGTCCTTGATCGACGCGACGGTGGAGGGGGCCAGGGTCAATCTAGTCAGAACTCTCAGACGGCGGCAACGAGGGGCGGCTGACCCCGGGCCGCGCGCTGTGCCCACGGGCTCCCGTCGACCCGCTCACAGGTAGAGCGGGGTCTGGCACACGTCGCGCACCTGCTGCTCCACGCTGGCCAGGGCCTGCACGGTGGCCGGTGAGGCCAGGTCGTCGGCGGCCGCGGTGATCCGGGCGCGGTCGTCGTCGGAGAGTCCGTCGGGGGGCTCGTCGGGGTCGTAGTCCTCGGGGGCGACGTCGGCGGTCTCCAGCGCGTCGCGCAGCGCCTCGAGCCTGCCCACCAACTGCTGCCACTCGTCGGCCACGTCGTCGGGGGCGCTGGCCTGAAGCGCCTCGAGCTCGGGCAGGACACCGATGAGGGCGCCGGGCCCGCCGTCGGCGACGGCCTCGGTGATCGCCTCCTGGCTCTCCCCCACCGTCTCGCAGTAGTCCGGCTCGGCGCAGCCCGCCGCCAGGAGCGCCCCGGCCAGCGCCAGCACGAGCGGGGCGCGCGGTGCGCGCCGCGGGACCCGTGCCGGGCGACGGCGGCGTACGACGGGGCGCGCGACGGTGGAGTGGCTCACGGCGCCGAACCTAGCCCGGAGCCCCACCGACGGCGCGGCCACGCGCTCAGCCGAGCGCGGCGAGCGCGTCGTGGGTGCGCGCGACGGCGTCGCGCAGCGCCACGGGGTCCGGGCCGGCGGCGAGGACCTCGCGCGAGGAGCTGGGCAGCACCAGGCGCGCCGCGGGGCCGAAGACCCGACGCAGGTCGGCGACCGTGCCGCCCTGGGCGCCGAAGCCTGGGGCGAGCAGGGGGCCACGCACGTCGAGGTCCTCGGTGGTCGGGTCGACGGTGGCGCCGACGACGGCGCCGAAGGAGCCCAGTCCGTCGTCGTCGACGCCGGCGTTGAGCGCACGGAGGTGGTCGAGCACGACGCCGGCCACGCTGCGGCCGTCGGGCGCCGTGGCGTGCTGCACCTCGGGGCCCTCGGGGTTGGAGGTCAGCGCGAGCACCAGGAGCCCGGCGCCGTGGGCACGGGCGGTCTCCACGAAGGGGGTCAGCGAGCCGAAGCCGAGGTAGGGGCTCACCGTCACGGCGTCGCTGGCCAGCGGCGAGGACGGGTCGAGGTAGGCCTCGGCGTAGGCCTGCGAGGTGGAGCCGATGTCGCCTCGCTTGGCGTCCATCAGCACCAGGGCGCCCGCCTCGCGGGCGGTGGCGACCACGCGCTCCAGCACCGCGACGCCGCGCGACCCGAAGCGCTCGAAGAACGCCGACTGCGGCTTGAGCACCGAGCAGTACGGCGCCAGCGCCTCGGTCGCCGACAGCGCGAAGCGCTCCAGGCCGGCCACGTCGTCGTCGAGCCCCCACGCGCGCAGCAGCGCCGCGTGGGGGTCGATGCCGACGCACAGCCGGCCGCGGGCCGCCGTCGCGGCCTGCAGGCGGGCGCCGAACGGCGCGGGGGTCGGGCGGTCGGTCGGGCGGTCGGTCACGGGCGGTCTCCCGGTGCGGCGGTCGGGTCGGAGGTCGGGCCGGAGGTCGGAGCGACGGCCGGGTCGTCGGCCAGCTCCCGGACGATGCGCGCGGCCGCGGTGGGGTCGTGCAGCAGGGCCGAGCCGACCTGCACCGCCGTGGCGCCGGCGCGCAGGTGGGCGCGGGCGTCGGCCGCGGTGGCGATGCCTCCGGCGCCGACGATCTGCAGACCGGGCAGGGCCGCGCGGACCTCGGTGACGCAGCGCAGGGCGAGGGGGCCGATCGCGGGCCCGCTGAGGCCCGCGGGCCGGCCGTCGGGCATGGCCGCGGGCAGCGCGTTGCCGACCACGACCGCCGCGGCGCCGGAGTCGCGGGCCACGCGGGCGGTCTCGACCACGCGCTGCAGGTCGGGGCGCAGCTTGGCCAGCACCGGCAGCCCACGGGGCAGCTCGCGCAGCACCGCGGCGATCGCCCCGCCCGCGTGGAAGGGCTCGCGCGCGTCGAGCACCCCGGCCACGACGGCGTCGGGCGCCGAGAGGTTGACCTCGATGGCGGCGACGCCGGGTGCGCTGGCCAGGCGGCGCGCCATCTCGGCGTACTCCCCCAGGGAGCGGCCGGCCACCGACACCACGACGCGCGCCCCCTGCTGCACCAGCCAGGGCAGCTCGGTGGCCAGGAAGAGGTCGAGGCCGGGGTTGGGCAGGCCGGTGGCGTGCAGCAGTCCGGCCGGCGACTCCAGCAGCCGCGGCGCGGGCCCGCCGGGGCGGGGGTCGCGGGTGAGGGTGCGGGTGACGAAGGCGCCGTAGGCCGAGAGCCCGGCCGGCCCGGAGTAGCCCGCCAGCTCGCGCCCGGTGCCGCCGCAGCCCGCGGCGACCATGACGGGGCCGGCGAGGGTGATGCCGCCCAGCGAGGTGCTCACCACGCACCGCCGGCGGGTCCGGGCAGGTGGCGGTCGGGACCGTGGCGCCGGTCGAGGTCGAGGTCGAGGTCGAGGTCGTCCCAGCGCACGCGGTCGCCGCGCAGCACGGGTCCGTCGACGCAGGCGCGGGCGGTGCGGGCGACGCCGTCCTCGCCGACCACCGGCACGGGGCAGCCGTGGCACAGGCCGGTGGCGCAGGTCAGCGGCTGCTCGAGGGCGACCTGGCTCCAGGCGCCGTGCTCCTCCGCGGCCAGCGCCACGGCGTGCAGCGTGGCCGCCGGGCCCGCGGCGTAGACGACCTCGGCACCCGCCCGGCGCAGCGTCTCGGGCACGACATCGCCGACGCGCCCGCGCACGCCCACCGAGCCGTCGCCCGTGACCACGACCACCGAGCGCGCCGAGCGTCGCGCCTCCAGCGCGGAAAGCAGCCGCGGCTCGTCGGCCGCGCCGACCACGAGGCTGACCGCGCAGCCCCGCTCGCGCAGGCGCTCGGCGAGCGGGAAGAGCGGTGCCGCGGCGTAGCCCTCGCCGACCAGCACGGTGGCCACCGGCTCCTTGGGCAGGGCGAAGGGCCGGCCCAGCGGGCCGGTCACCGGGAGGCGCGCGCCGGGCTGCAGCCCCGCCAGCCAGCCGGTGCCGCGCCCCACCGGCTCCACGACGACCTGGAGCGCCAGCCCGTGCCCGCCCACCGGGCGCACCTGGTGGATCCACAGCGCACGGCGGCCCAGCAGGTGGTCGCCGAGGGTGCCGACGGAGGCGGCGAGGAAGGTGCCGGGTCGGAAGCGCTCGGCGACGCCGGGCGCGAGCAGCGTGAGGTGCTGGTAGGCGCCGACCCGCTTGGTCGCGAGCACCTCGGCCGTGGTGTGCACCGGTCCCTGCGGCGGGCTCTGGCGACCGGGCTGCGTCGCCGGCGGGACGGGGGCGGCGGGGCTCACGCGGGGGCGTCCCCGGAGCCGGCGAGAGCGCCGGCCACCCGACGGGGCCACGCCGGACCCTCGTAGACGAACGCGGTGTAGGCCTGCACGAGGTCGGCCCCGGCGGCCAGGCGGGCCGCGGCGGCCTCCGGGCCGTCGATGCCGCCGACCCCGACCAGCGTCAGGTCGTCCCCGACCCGACCGCGCAGCAACCGCAGCACCGCCTCGGCGCGCGCGGCGAGCGGAGCGCCGGAGACGCCGCCGGCGCCGAGCGCGGCGACCTCCGCGGCGGGGGTGCGCAGGCCCTCGCGGGAGATCGTGGTGTTGGTGGCGATCACCCCGTCGAGCACCTCGTCGCGCCGACCGGCCACCGCCAGGTCGGCCACGGCCAGCACGTCGTCGTCGGCGAGGTCGGGGGCGATCTTGACCAGCAGCGGCACCCGGCGCCCGGGCGTGGCGCGGTCGGCGACGCGGCGTACGTGGGCCAGCAGCGGCCCGAGCCGCTCCACGGCCTGCAGCGAGCGCAGCCCGGGGGTGTTGGGCGAGCTCACGTTGACCACGAGGTAGTCGGCGTGGGGCGCCAGCAGCGAGGCGCTGCGCTCGTAGTCGGCCTCCACCGCGCGCTGGTCGTCGTCGGGCACGACCTTGGACTTGCCGATGTTGACGCCGAGGACCGGTCCGCTCCCCCGCGGCCGGCGTACGGCGCGCCGGGCCAGGCGCTCGGCCACGGCCTGCGCGCCCTCGTTGTTGAAGCCCATGCGGTTGAGCACGGCGCGGTCGGCGGTGAGCCGGAACAGCCGCGGCGCCGGGTTGCCGGGCTGGGCCAGCCCGGTGACGGTGCCGACCTCGACGTGGCCGAAGCCGAGGCCCGCGAGGGCGTCGACGCCCACGGCGTTCTTGTCGAAGCCGGCCGCCAGGCCGAGGGCGTTGGGGAACTCCAGGCCCATCGCCCGCACCGGGGCGCCCGGCGACGGGAGCCGGGAGAGCAGCGGCGCCCCGGCACGGATGCCGGCGAAGCCGAGGTGGTGGGCCCGCTCGGGGTCGATGCGCGTCGCGACGTGGTCGAAGAGCAGCGCGTAGGGCTTCACCACGGGGGCCTCACCGGCCCCGCTGCGACTCGTGCTGGGTGACCTGGGCCCACTCCTGCAGGCTGCGCACCCCGATGTCGCCGCGGCGCATCGCCTCGATGCCCTGCACGGCCGCGCCGAGGCCCTGGACCGTGGTGATGCACGGGACGTTGGCCATGACGGCGGCGGTGCGGATCTCGTAGCCGTCGAGGCGGGCCTGACCGCCCCCGCCGGCGCCGTAGGGGGTGTTGACGATGAGCTGGATCTCACCGTCGTGGATGAGCTGGACGGTGGTCTTCTCCCCCTGCGGGCCCGGGCCCTCGAAGTGCTTGCGCACGACGGTGCAGGCCACGCCGTTGCGGCGCAGCACCTCAGCGGTGCCCTGGGTGGCGAGGATCTCGAAGCCGAGGTCGGCGAGCACCTTGACCGGGAAGATCATGGAGCGCTTGTCGCGGTTGGCCATCGAGACGAAGACCTTGCCCTCGGTGGGCAGCGGGCCGAAGGCCGCGGCCTGCGACTTGGAGAAGGCCGTGCCGAAGTCGCGGTCGAGGCCCATCACCTCGCCGGTGGACTTCATCTCCGGGCCGAGCACGGTGTCGACCTGGGAGCCGTCGGCGGTGCGGAAGCGGTTGAAGGGCATGACCGCCTCCTTGACCGCGATGGGCTGGTCGGGCGGCAGGCTGCCGCCGTCGCCCTCGGAGCGCAGCACGCCGGCGGCGCGCAGCGAGGCCACGCTCTCGCCGAGCATGATGCGCGCGGCGGCCTTGGCCAGCGGGGTCGAGGTCGCCTTCGACACGAAGGGCACGGTGCGCGAGGCGCGCGGGTTGGCCTCGAGGACGTAGAGGATGTCGGAGCCCAGCGCGAACTGGATGTTGAGCAGGCCGCGCACGCCCACGCCGGCGGCGATGGCCTCGGTGGCCTCGCGGATGCGGGCCACCTCGTGCTCGCCGAGGGTGATCGGGGGCAGCGCGCAGGAGGAGTCGCCGGAGTGGATGCCGGCCTCCTCGATGTGCTCCATGACGCCGCCGAGGTAGAGCTCGGTGCCGTCGTAGAGCGCGTCGACGTCGATCTCGACGGCGTCGTCGAGGAAGCGGTCGACCAGCACGGGCGCGGCGCGGCTGATGAGGCCGGCCGCGACGTACTTCTCCAGGTAGGCCTGGAGCGACTCGTCGCCGTAGACGATCTCCATGCCGCGCCCGCCGAGCACGTAGGAGGGCCGCACGAGCACGGGGTAGCCGATCTCGGCGGCGATGCGCTGGGCCTCCGGGAAGGAGGTGGCGGTGCCGTGCTTCGGGGCCACCAGACCGGCCTCGGCGAGCACCCGCCCGAAGGCGCCGCGCTCCTCGGCCAGGTCGATGGCGTCGGGCGAGGTGCCGACGATCGGCACGCCCGCGGCGGCCAGGCCCTGGGCCAGGCCGAGCGGGGTCTGGCCGCCGAGCTGGCAGATGACGCCGGCGACGGGACCCGCGGCCATCTCGGCGTGGACGACCTCGAGCACGTCCTCGAGCGTGAGCGGCTCGAAGTAGAGCCGGTCGGAGGTGTCGTAGTCGGTGGAGACCGTCTCGGGGTTGCAGTTGACCATGACGGTGTCGTAGCCGGCCTCGGAGAGCGCCAGCGAGGCGTGCACGCAGGAGTAGTCGAACTCGATGCCCTGACCGATGCGGTTGGGCCCGGAGCCGAGGATGACCACGGCCTCGCGCTCGCGCGGCAGCACCTCGGTCTCCTCGTCGTAGGAGGAGTAGTGGTACGGCGTGGCCGCCGCGAACTCCGCGGCGCAGGTGTCGACGGTCTTGTAGACCGGGCGGATGCCCAGCGCGTGGCGCACGCCGCGCACGACGTCGGCGCTCATGCCGCGGATCTTGCCGATCTGGGCGTCGGAGAAGCCGTGCCGCTTGGCCCGGCGCAGCAGGGCCGGGGTGAGCTCCTCGGCCGCGGTGACCTCGACGGCGACCTCGTTGATGAGGGCGAGCTGGTCGACGAACCACGGGTCGATGCCGGTGGCCTCGAAGATCTCCTCGGGCGTCGCGCCGGCGCGGATGGCGTCCATGACCTTGCGCAGACGACCGTCGTGGGGGGTCGCGATGACCTCGAGCAGCGCGGCCTTGTCGAGCTCGACGTGCTCTTGGTGCCAGTCGAAGACGGCGTCGGTGGACTCCAGGGAGCGCAGCGCCTTCTGCAGCGACTCGGTGAAGCTGCGCCCGATCGCCATCGCCTCGCCCACCGACTTCATGTGGGTGGTCAGGGCCGGGTCGGCGCCGGGGAACTTCTCGAAGGCGAAGCGCGGCACCTTGGTGACGACGTAGTCGAGGGTGGGCTCGAAGGAGGCCGGGGTGCTGGTGCCGTCGGGGCGGGTGGTGATGTCGTTGGGGATCTCGTCGAGGGTGTAGCCGATGGCCACCTTCGCAGCGATCTTGGCGATCGGGTAGCCGGTGGCCTTGGAGGCCAGGGCGCTGGAGCGCGAGACGCGGGGGTTCATCTCGATGACGACGAGCCGTCCGTCGCGCGGGTTGACGGCGTACTGGATGTTGCAGCCGCCGGTGTCGACGCCGACCTCGCGGATGATGCCGATGGCCATGTCGCGCATGTGCTGGTACTCGCGGTCGGTGAGCGTCATCGCCGGCGCGACCGTGATGGAGTCGCCGGTGTGCACGCCCATCGGGTCGAGGTTCTCGATGGAGCAGATGATGACCACGTTGTCGGCGGTGTCGCGCATGACCTCGAGCTCGTACTCCTTCCAGCCGAGGATCGACTCCTCGAGGAGCACCTCGGTGGTCGGGCTGGCGGCGAGGCCGGAGCCGGCGATGCGACGCAGGTCGGACTCGTCGAAGGCGATGCCCGAGCCGGTGCCGCCCATGGTGAAGGAGGGCCGCACGACGATGGGGTAGCCGAAGCGCTCGACCGCGGCGAAGCAGTCGTCCATCGTGTGGCAGATCATCGAGCCCGCCACCTCGCCGCCGAGGTCCTCGACGATCCTCTTGAACACCTGGCGGTTCTCGCCGCGGTCGATGGCCTCGATGGAGGCGCCGATGAGCTCGACGTCGTACTTCTCCAGCACCCCGGCGGCGTCGAGCGCCATCGCGGCGTTGAGCGCGGTCTGGCCCCCGAGGGTCGCCAGCAGGGCGTCGGGGCGCTCCTTGGCGATGACCTTCTCGACGAACTCCGGGGTGATCGGCTCGACGTAGGTGGCGTCGGCGAACTCCGGGTCGGTCATGATCGTCGCCGGGTTGGAGTTGACCAGGACGACGCGGATGCCCTCGTCCTTGAGCACCCGGCAGGCCTGGGTGCCGGAGTAGTCGAACTCGCAGGCCTGGCCGATGATGATCGGCCCGGAGCCGATGACCAGGACGCTCGTGATGTCCTCGCGCTTGGGCATGTCAGTTGCCTCCCGTGCTCGCGGCGGTGGCGGACCCGGCGGCGGGCCGGCCCCGGGACTGCATGAGGTCGACGAAGCGGTCGAAGAGGTACGCCGCGTCGTGCGGGCCGGCCGCGGCCTCGGGGTGGTACTGCACCGAGAAGCCGAGCAGGTCGCCGTCGGGCGAGCGCAGCTCGAGGCCCTCGACGACGTCGTCGTTGAGGCACACGTGGCTCACCGAGGCCGGGCCCCAGCGGGTCGCGAACGCCTCGTCGTGGCCCACGCCCTCGGGCCAGGCCACGGCGAAGCCGTGGTTGTGGGCGGTGACCTCGACCTTGCCGGTGGTGCGGTCCATCACGGGCTGGTTGATGCCGCGGTGGCCGTAGACCAGCTTGAAGGTGCCCAGGCCCAGGGCCCGCCCGAAGAGCTGGTTGCCGAAGCAGATCCCGAAGTACGGCACGCCCGCGTCGAGCGCGGCCTGCAGCAGCTCGACCTGGCGGGTGGTGGCCGCCGGGTCGCCGGGGCCGTTGGAGTAGAAGAGCCCGTCGGGGCTCACCGCGAGCACGTCCTCGAGGGTCGAGGTCGCCGGCAGCACGTGCACCTCGATGCCGCGCTCGGCCATGCGGTGGGGGGTCATCGTCTTGATGCCGAGGTCGAGGGCGGCGACCCTCAGCCGGCGCTCGCCGACCGCGGGCACGACGTAGGCCTCGGTCGTCGAGACCTCGCCGGCCAGCTCGCTGCCGGCCATCTCGCCCGAGGCGCGCACGCGCTCGAGCAGGGCGGCGGGGTCGCTCTCGGTGGTGGAGATGCCCACGCGCATCGCCCCCCGCTCACGCAGGTGGCGGGTCAGGGCGCGGGTGTCGACGCCGGAGATGCCGACGACGCCCTGGGCGGCCAGCTCCTCGTCGAGGGTGCGGCGGCTGCGCCAGCTGCTCGGCACGCGGGCGGGGTCGCGCACGACGTAGCCCGCGACCCAGATGCGGCGGGACTCGGGGTCCTCGTCGTTGACGCCGGTGTTGCCCACGTGAGGGGCGGTCATCACGACGACCTGGCGGTGGTAGGACGGGTCGGTGAGCGTCTCCTGGTAGCCGGTCATGCCGGTGTTGAAGACGGCCTCGCCAAAGGTCTCGCCCTCGGCTCCGAAGGCCTCGCCGTGGAACGTGCGGCCGTCCTCGAGGACGAGCACCGCGGGGGCATGCGTGGGCACGCCGTACCTCCTTCTCCGCCTCACGGGACGGATCGTTAAAGGATGTTCGAGCGGCGCCGAGCCTAGCAGCGGACGGCCCGTGCCCCGGGCCGGTGTCCGGGCCGTGGCGCGTCCCCCGGCTCCGGGCCGGGTCAGCGGCGCCGACCCGTGCCGCGGGTGGCGGGCGCGCTCCAGGGGTCGTCGGGCCAGGCGTGCTTCGGGTAGCGCCCGCGCAGCTCGGCGCGCACGGCGGGATAGCCGGTGGCCCAGAAGGACGCGAGGTCGGCGGTGACCGCGACCGGGCGACGGGCCGGGGAGAGCAGGTGCACCAGCACGGGCACCCGCCCGTCGGCCACCCGTGGGGTCTCGGCCCACCCGAAGGCCTCCTGCACGCGCACGGCGAGCACCGGCTGGTCCCCCTCGTAGTCCAGGCGCACCGCCGACCCGCTGGGCACCGTGAGCCGCTCGGGCGCCAGCTCGTCGAGACGCCCGGCCTGCGGCCACGGCAGCAGCCGGCGCAGCGCGCCCAGGACGTCGACGCGGGCCAGGTCGCGTGCCGTGCGCACGCGGGCCAGCTCCGGGCCCAGCCAGGACTCCGCGGACTCCAGCAGCGCGGCGTCGGAGACGTCGGGCCACGGCTCCCCCACCGCGGTGCGCAGGAAGGCCAGTCGTCGGCGCAGGGCGTGCGCTGCCTCCGACCAGGGTGGCGACGACGGTGACGCCGAAGTTGACCCAGAAGACGACCTTGAGCACACGGTTCTGCAGCGTGAACTGCAC
>NZ_CAKASO010000056.1:0-18079 GCF_916862475.1 Nocardioides sp. Leaf374 | reverse complement strand
TTGGCCCTGGCGTTGGAGATGTCGCCGGTCAACGCCGGCTGCAACCTCGCCGAGGTCATGGAGCTGGTCCACCGCCTGCCCCGCATCTGGGCGATGGTGGACGACCTCACCCTCCCCGGCTGGCGGGCGCGCCGGATCGCCTCCCAGACCCAGGTGCTCAACGACACCGGTGCCGCGTTCGTGGACCGCAAGGTCGCCGCCCTCGGCCCCCGCGTGCAGAGCCTCGGCGCGCGGCGCATCGAGCTGTTCGTCGCCGAAGCAGCCGCCAGGCACGACCCCCACGCCCAGGCCGCCCTCGAAGAACGAGCCCACGGTGGGTGGAACGTGAGGGTGACCCACGACATCGACCGCGGCTCCGCCTCCGGCACCTCCTGGCTCGAGGCCACCGGCGACACCCAAGACCTCACCCGCTTCCACGACCTCATCTGCGCCACCGCCGCCGAGCTCGGCCGCCACCAAACCTCGACCGGAGCAGTAGTCGAGTCCCTCGAGGTCCGCAAGGCCCGCGCCATCGGCGTCATCACCGACCGCGCCCAAGGGTTGACCGCGCTGGACTCGGTGGAGCCCACGACTGCCAAGGAACGGGTCGTCTACCTCCACCTGCGCCCCGAGGACCTCGAGCGTGCCGAGACCCTCGCCGCCCTCGACGCCACCCGCATGAACGGAGAAGAACCAGCGCTGGAGGAGCCCCCGCCACCCACCGAGGCCCCGGCGGAAGAGCCCCCACCCGACCCCCGGGACCTCCCCACCCCCGTAGACCACGAGACCGTCCCCGCGGGACAGGCCACGGCCCCGGTGGCTGAGGAGCCAGCGCAGCGAGCGTCTCGAAGCCCCGCCGCAGGCAAAGCCCCCGAGACCACCGCCGGACAGGCCCCGGCCCCAGTGGCTGAGGAGCGAGCGCAGCGAGCGTCTCGAAGCCAAGCCCCGGCCACCGACGAACAGCCCGCGAACGAGCAGCCCGCCGACGAGCACCCTGCGGGCGACCCGTACCGCACCACTGGACCCGACCTACGCCCCACGCCGGTCCATCGCCACCACGAGACCAGCCACCTGTCCCAGATCGACCGCACCGGACCACCACCCGGCACCGCGGTCGTCGAGGGCCTCGGCGTCGTCTCCACCACCACCCTGCGCCGCTGGCTGGACGGCACCAAGGTCTACGTGCGCCCCGTCCTCGACCTCGACCCCACCACCGCCGGCGCCGTCGACCGACACGACCCACCACCCTGGATGCGCGAACACGTCACCCTGCGCGACCCACGCTGCGTCTTCCCCGGCTGCACCGTGCCCTCACGACGCTGCGACCTCGACCACATCACCCCCTACCGACCCCTCGACCACGGCGGACGCCCCGGCCAGACCCACCCCTCGAACCTCGCGCCCCTGTGCCGCCACCACCACCGCCTCAAGACCACCGGCTCCGAGGGCAACCCACCCTGGAGCTACCACCGCGCCCCCGACGGCACCTACACCTGGACCAACCCCCACGGCTGGACCACCCTCGTCCGCGCCGGGTGACTCAGGCGGGACCGAGCAGCCGCATCCCGTTGTGCCAGCACACGTCGCGCAGCCAGTCCTCGCCCAGGTCGAGGCGGGCCAGCGACTCCAGCTGGTGGGCGTAGGGGTAGGGGATGGTCGGGAAGTCGGTGCCGAGCAGCACCCGGGGCTGCAGGTCGCGCAGCCGCTCGGTGAGCCCGTCGGGGTAGTCGGTGTCCCAGAAGTCGGTGAAGACCATGGTGGTGTCGAGGTGGACCCGCTCGTAGCGCGCGGCCAGGTCGGCGAAGTCGAGGTAGTCCGGCGCCCCGAGGTGTGCGGCGACCACGGTGAGCCGGGGGTGGGCCGCCAGCAGCCGCGCCATCGGCGCGGGTCCGGTGAAGCCGTTGCCGACCGGTGCGTGGCCGGCGTGCACCACCACGGGTGTGCCGGCGTCCTCGAGCGCGCCCCACGCCGGGGTCAGCAGCGGGTCGTCGAGGTCGAACTCCCCCACCTGCACGTGCACCTTGAACACCTCGACGCCCGCCTCGATCGACGCGGCGACGTAGTCGCCGACCTCGGGCTCGGGGTAGAAGGTGGCCGACCACAGCGACTCCGGCACGTCGCGCTTGAAGCCCGCGGCCCACTCGTTGAGGAAGCCGGCGATGCCGGGGCGGTGGGCGTAGGGCAGCGTCGAGAAGCGCCGCACCCCCATCGCGCGCAGCAGCGCGACGCGCTCCTCGACGGGCAGGCGGTAGCGGATGGGCCAGGGCCGGCCGATCTTCGGGCCGGCAGCGTCGAAGACGGCGTGGACCTTGTGCTCCACCGGGGGCGCGAGGAAGTGGGTGTGCACGTCGTACAGCCCGGGCAGGCCGAGGCCCTCCCAGAACGCGCGCACCGGCGCGACGTCAGTCACGCATGCCCTTCATCCGGCGACCCACGGCCTGCTCGGTCTCGCGCACGGCCTGGCGCTCGGCGAGCGCGTGGCGCTTGTCCCAGGTCTTCTTGCCCTTGGCGGTGGCGATCTCGACCTTGGCCCGGCCGTCGAGGAAGTACAGCGACAGCGGCACGATCGTCAGGCCCTTCTCCGAGACCCGCCGCTCGATCTTGTCGATCTCGACCCGGTTGAGCAGCAGCTTGCGCTTGCGGCGCGCGGAGTGGTTGGTCCAGGTGCCCTGGGAGTACTCCGGGATGTGCACGCCGTGCAGCCACGCCTCGTCGCGGTCGATGTCGACGAAGCCGTCCACGAGCGACGCGCGCCCCTGGCGCAGCGACTTCACCTCGGTGCCGACGAGCACCAGGCCCGCCTCGTAGACGTCCTCGATGAGGTAGTCGTGACGCGCCTTCTTGTTCTGCGCGATGAGCTTGCGCCCCTGCTCCCTGGCCATCCGTCCATTGTCCCAGGTCGGGTCAATCGGGTTGCGGTCACATCCAGGTCATGGGGTCCACGGCGTTGCCGTTGACCAGCACGGTGTAGTGCAGGTGGCAGCCGGTGGACCACCCGGTGTCGCCGACGTAGCCCACGATCTCCCCGGTCGAGACCCGGTCGCCGACGTCCACGCGGTAGCCGGAGGCGTGGTTGTAGACGACGGTGAGGTTCTTGCCGTTGACCTGGCCCAGGTTGACGTAGAGCCGGTTGCCGTAGACCGAGGAGTAGTACTTCGAGATCACGGTGCCGTCGCCGGAGGCGCGCATGCCCTCGCCGCAGGCGACGCCGAAGTCGGTGCCGTCGTGCAGGCTGTAGTAGCCGTAGATGGGGTGGGTGCGCATCCCGAAGGGCGAGGTGACCGGGCCGGTCACCGGCGGCAGCAGGAAGCCGTCGGCCGACGCCGAGACGCTCGTCCCGCGCGAGGCACGCGCAGCCTCCATGATCTGCTGCTTGATCCGGGCCTCCTGGTTGCGCAGCCGCGAGAGCAGCGCGCGGTCCTTGGCCAGCGCCGCCGACGCCTCGCGCCGCGCGTCGAGGCGTACGGCGACCTTGTCGCGCACCTTCTCGCGCCCGGCCACGGCCTGGGCGGTGAGGGCGCGCATCGTCGCGAGGTTGGCCGCAGCCGCCTCGCGCTGCTGCGCCACGTCGTCGCGGGCCTCGGAGAGCTGGTCCTCGCGCACCTGGAGCAGGACCTCGGCGGCGTCGAGCTCGTCGTAGACCTCGGTCTGGTTGCTCGAGATGACGCGGTCGGTCTGCTGCTGGCGGGTGAGGTCGCCCAGGGAGCCGGAGTTCATCAGAGCGGTGAGCGACATCAGCTGCGGGTCGCCCTGCTGGTAGAGCTCGTTGACCGAGTCGGTCACCTCGGTGCGCTGGTCGGCGAGGGCCTGCTGGCCCTCGGCGAGGTCGCTCTCGGCGGTGGACAGCCGGTCCTCGGCCTTGGCCAGGGCCTCGGCCATCTCGGCGTCGCGCTCGCGCGCCGCGTCGAGCCGCTCGCGCACGGCGGCGAGCTCGGCGACCGCGGCGTCCAGCTCGGCCTGGGCGGCGTCGAGGGCGCCCTGGGCCCGGCGCATCGCGGCGCTGGTCTCGTCGAGCTCGTCGTGGGCGCGCTCGATCTGCTTCTCGACCTGCTTCTGCTGGTCCTGGAGGTCGTCGTCTGCCTGGGCGAATGGGACGGCCACGGCGCCGGTCGCCAGCGCTGAGGTCGCGAGGACCAACGCCAGGCGACGGCGGGCGGCGCTGGGGAAGGAGCGCACGTCATGCCTTCGACTGATCGGGGACTGCTCGGGGAAGAGAGCGGGTCGACGGTAACCCGCCGGGCTCAGACCTTGAGGTATTTGCGCGTCAGCAGGAGTGTCGGCAGCAGGGTGAGCACCGGCCCGAGGACGGCCACGACGGCCACGGTCAGCAGGTAGTCGTCGACGCCCACCCACGGGATGAAGCCCAGGTAGTCGGTGAACCGCTGCTCCACGCCGAAGTACATGAACGCCCCCAGCGAGACCACCGAGAGCCCCACCGCGACCAACGCGGTCACCACCGCCTCGAGCAGGAACGGCAGCGCGATGTAGACCGTCGAGGCGCCCACCAGGCGCATGATCCCGATCTCCTTGCGTCGGGCGAAGGCCGCCAGCCGGATGGTGTTGGCCACCAGCAGCAGCGCGGCCACGACCAGGAAGACGGCGACCCCGAGCGAGCCGACCTGCATCGCGGTCATGATCTTGAGCAGCGGCGCGATCACCTCCCGCTGGTCGCGCACGTTGGCGACGCCGTCGAGCCCGACGATCTCGCTGGTGATGCCCTGGTACTCGTCGCGGTCCTTGAGCGTGATCCACAGCGACTCGGCCAGGTCGTCCTCGGTGAGGATCGCGTTGGGCCCCTCGAAGCGGTCGGCCTCGTCGGGCCCCAGCAGCTCCTTGGCCTTAGCGAAGGCCGTGGCCTGCGACTCGAAGTAGTAGGACTCGACCTCGGGGTTGGCCTCGACGACCCGCTCGATCTCCTCCTTCTGCTGGTCGGTCACGGCGCTCTGGCAGTTCGGGTCGGGGTCGTCGGAGCGGCAGAGGAAGGCGGTGATCTGCAGCTCGCTGCCCCACTGGTCGACGGCCTTCTCGGCCTGGGCGCGCACCAGCAGCCCCAGTCCGACGAGGGTGAGGGACACGAACAGGGTGAGGATCACCGCCAGGTGCATGGAGAGGTTGCGTCGCAGGCCCTGGCCGAGGTTCGAGAAGACGTAGCGCATGAGGGGAGGGAGATCTCCTGAGGTGGTCCGGGCCGCGGCCCGGGGGTGTGTCGGTCCCGGAGGGACAGGTCAGTGCTGGAAGCCGTAGACGCCCTGGGCGTGGTCGCGGATGACCCGGCCGTCCTCGAGCTCGATGACGCGCTTGCGCATCTGGTCGACGATGCCGTGGTCGTGGGTGGCCATGACCACCGTGGTGCCGGTGCGGTTGATCCGGTCGAGCAGCTTCATGATCCCGACCGACGTGGTCGGGTCGAGGTTGCCGGTCGGCTCGTCGGCGATGAGGATCATCGGCCGGTTGACGAAGGCGCGGGCGATCGCGACGCGCTGCTGCTCACCGCCGGAGAGTTCGTCGGGCATCCGGTCGGCCTTGCCCTCGAGACCCACGAGCTCCAGCGTCTCCGGCACCGTCGAGCGGACCTCGGAGCGCGACTTGCCGATCACCTCGAGGGCGAAGGCGACGTTCTCGGCCACCGACTTGTTCTGCAGCAGCCGGAAGTCCTGGAAGACGGTGCCGATCTGGCGCCGCAGCCGCGGCACCTTCCAGCCCGCCAGACGGTTGATCTCCTTGCCGGCGACGTAGACGCGACCGTCGGTGGGCCGCATCTCGCGCAGCACCAGGCGCAGGGCCGTGGACTTGCCCGAGCCCGAGGCGCCGACGAGGAAGACGAACTCGCCCTTCTCGACGTCGACGCTGACCTGGTCGAGGGCGGGCGCGCCCGTGCCGGGGTAGGTCTTGGTCACCTTCTCGAAGCGAATCACCCGCAGGAGCGTACGCCAGGGCACCACCCGCGTGGGGACCTCGACGCCCGCCCCGGCGACGCTCGTATCGTGGCTCACATGACCGCCTCCGGCCGCCCCCTCGCGGGTCGCACCACGACCGCCGCCCGGCTGGGCGCCACGGCGCTCGCCCTCGTCGTGGCCCTGACCGCGTGCACCGGCGGCGACGACGCGCCCGCACCGAGCGAGCCCACCCCGTCGGCGTCGCCGGCCCCGCCGGCGGGCCTGGCCGACCTCGACACCACGACCCTGGCCGTGACCCGCGGCGACCTGTGCCCGACCGTCGACCCCGCGGCGGTCGAGGACGCGCTGGGCGGGGCGCCGGCCGACGCCGAGTCCTACGGCAACGGCCAGCGCGTCGAGCTGACCGGGGGCGTGCGCGACGTCGCCCACGAGTGGAGCTGCACCTGGAGCGGCGCGGGCCGCGAGGCGGCGCGGGCCTGGGTCTTCGCTCCCCCGGTGCCGAAGGACCGGGCTCGGCAGCTGGTCCGCACGCTGGCCACCGCCGACGGCTGCGCCCGCCCGCGCCAGGCCGAGCAGTACGGCGCCCCCTCGCTCGGCCTGGTCTGCGAGGCCGGACCCGTCACCCGCGTCCAGTACGCCGGCCTCTTCGGCGACGCCTGGCTCTCCTGCTCGCTCACCCTCCCGCGCTCCACCGAGCGGGCCGACCTCCTCGAGCGCGGCAGCCGCTGGTGCGCCGCCGTGGCGCTGGCCGGCTCCGCCACCTCCTGAGCCCTCGACGCTGACCTCCCGACGCTGACCTCCCGCCCGCGGGCGGGCACGGATCCGGGCGAAGCCGCCCGCAAGAGGGTCCCGCGCGACTAGCCTCCCGGCGGGAGGGAGACCCGTCATGTCGCTGCGCCACCACGCCCGGCCCGGTCCACGCCGCACGATCGTCGCGACGCTGGCCGTGCTCGCCTGCCTCGCCGGCACGCTCGCCGGCGCCGGCGCTTCGCCGGCCCCCGCAACCGCCCCCGCCCCCGACCCGGCGTCCCCGGCGCCCGGCACCTCCCGACTCCTCCCCGCCCCGGCGGGCGGCGAGCGCGCCGTGCGCCTGCTGGGCGGGCGTCTCGACGAGGCCGCGGCACGCAACGACCTCACCGCCACCGCGCTGGTCGACCTGCTGACCGGCGACCCCACGGTCCGCGTCGACGAGCGCGGCAGGGTCCTCTTCCGCGACGTCGACCCGCACCGGCCCGAGCCCGCCGAGGCCCCCGACGCCACCCGCGAGGCGCAGGCCCTCGCGGCCCCCTTCCCCGACGACCAGACCTTCGCGCTGCACAGCCTCCCCGGCTCGCGGCGCACGATCTACCTCGACGTCGACGGCGGCACCGTGGCCGGCACGGCGTGGAACGACGCGTCCTTCCCCGACGGCGCCGTCACCGGCTACGACCTCGACGGCGACCCGTCCACCTTCTCCGCCGCCGAGCGCGCCGTGGTGCAGGTCGTGTGGCAGCGCGTCGCCGAGGACTTCGCGTCCTTCGACGTCGACGTCACCACCGAGGCGCCCCCACCCGGTCGCATCGACCGCTCCGGGGAGGCCGACCAGGAGTACGGCACGGTCGCCATGATCACCGGCGACACCCGCGCCCACGCCGCGATCTGCGGCGACCCCGGCTGCACCGGTGTGGCCTACCTCGACGTCTTCGACGCCACCCGCAGCCACGCCCGCTACCAGCCCGCCTGGGCCTTCACCGCCTACTACGACGACGTCGCCAGCATCGCCGAGACCGTCTCCCACGAGGTCGGCCACAACCTCTCGCTGAGCCACGACGGCTACGGCACCCGGGACTACTACGGCGGCCACGGCCTCTGGGGCCCCATCATGGGCTCGACCGGTCGCCCGGTCGTGCAGTGGAGCCAGGGCTCCTACGCCGGGGCCACCAGCACCGAGGACGACCTGGCCCTCATCGCCACCCACGGCCTGCCGCTGCGCGCCGACGAGGCCGGGGCCGACATCGCCACCGCGGCCGCCGCGCCGCCCGCGGGGCCGGCGTACATCACGACGCGGGAGGACGTGGACGTGTTCGCGCTCGGCCCGTGCACCGGGCCCGTCTCCGTCACCGGTGCGACCGCGCTGGCCAGCCCCGACCTCGACCTCGAGCTGAGCCTCCTCGACGCCTCCGGCGCCACGCTGGCCACGGCCGACCCGCTGGTGCAGTCGGTGCAGGGCCGGCTGACCGGGATGGGGGCCACCGTGTCGCTGCCGGTCTCCGACGAGCCGCTGTGGGTGGCCGTCGACGGCGTCGGCGCGGGCGGCTGGAGCACGGGCTACGACGACTACGGCAGCCTGGGCTCCTACGTGCTCTCGGTGGTCGGCGCCTGCGCCGACAGCAGCGAGCAGCCCGACCCGGTCCCCGACCCGGTCGAGGTCACGGCGCCGGGTGCGCCGGTGCTCGACGGGGTGCGGCCCGGCCGGTCCGGGCGGCCGCTGACCCTCGCGGTGCGCTGGACGCCGTCGGTCGACGACGGCGGCTTCGCGGTGACCGGGTGGCGGGTCACCGCCCAGCGTCTCGACCGCGACGGTGCCGTGGTGCGCACCAGCACCGGCCCGCTGCTCTCCCCCGAGCGCCGGCGCGCGAGCCTGCGGCTCGGCGCGGGGCGCTACCGCCTCGCGGTGACGGCGCTCAACGCGCAGGGCGCGAGCCCGCTCAGCGCGTGGTCCCGGGTGGTGCGGCCGCGCTGAGCGGTCGGGCGGTCAGTTCTCGTCGGCCTTCTCGCTGCCGCGGCGCCAGCGGATGCCGGCCTCGAGGAAGCCGTCGAGGTCGCCGTCGAAGACCGCGGAGGGGTTGCCCGACTCGTAGGTCGTGCGCAGGTCCTTGACCACCTGGTAGGGGTTGAGGACGTAGTTGCGCATCTGGTCGCCCCACGAGGCCTGCACGTCGCCGCGCAGCCCGTCGAGGTGGGCCTTCTCCTCGGCCTTCTTCAGCGCCAGCAGCTTGGCCTTGAGCACCACCATGGCGCTGGCCTTGTTCTGCAGCTGGCTCTTCTCGTTCTGGCACGACACGACGGTGCCGGTGGGGATGTGGGTCAGCCGCACCGCGGAGTCGGTGGTGTTGACCGACTGCCCGCCCGGGCCGCCGGAGCGGTAGACGTCGACGCGGATCTCCTCGTCGGGCACGTCGATCTCGTCGGTCTGCTCGAGCACGGGCACGACCTCGACCGCCGCGAAGGAGGTCTGGCGGCGGCCCTGGTTGTCGAAGGGGCTGATCCGCACGAGGCGGTGGGTGCCGGCCTCGACGCTCAGCGTGCCGTAGGTGTAGGCCCCGTGGACCGCGAAGGTGGCCGACTTCAGCCCGGCCTCCTCGGCGTAGGAGGTGTCGAAGACCTCGACGGGGTAGCTGTGCTGCTCGGCCCAGCGGGTGTACATGCGCAGCAGCATCTCGGCGAAGTCAGCGGCGTCGACGCCGCCGGCGCCAGCGCGGATGGTCACGAGCGCCTCGCGCGCGTCGTACTCGCCGTTGAGCAGGGTGCGGACCTCGAGGCCCTCGACCGCGGCCTTGATCTTGCCCAGCTCGCGCTCGGCCTCGGCCAGCGAGTCGGCGTCGCCCTCCTCCTGGCCCAGCTCCGCGAGGATGCCGAGGTCCTCGATGCGGCTCTCCAGGGCGGCGAAGCGGTCGACCTGGCCCTGGAGGTCGGAGAGGCGACCGGTCACGCGGGTCGCGTTGGACTGGTCGTCCCAGAGGTCGGGCGCCGCCACCTGCTCGGCGAGGTCGGCGATCTCCTTGTGCATGGCGCCGATGTCGAGCACCTGCTCGATGGTGCGCATCGTCGCCTGGAGCTGCTTGATCTCGGTGTCGTAATCGGGTCCTGCCACGGGCCCAGGGTACGTCCCCGGGCGAGCGGGGCCTACTTGCGACCGAAGACCTGGGCGACGTACCAGGTGCCGTCGTCGTCGGTGCGCGCCGCGAGGCCGACCAGGCGGTAGGACGGCTCGAGGATGTTGGCGCGGTGCCCGGGCGAGTCCATCCACGCCGCGACGACCGCCTTGCCGCCGGCGTAGCCGTAGGCGACGTTCTCCCCCACGCTGCGCAGGCCGCAGTCGGAGAGGATCGGCTGGAGGTTCTGGTGGGCCATGGTCTCGTTGGCCGCCATCCAGCGGGCCTGCTTCACGGCGTACTTCTGCACGCACTTCTGGCGCTTCAGGGCGACCAGGTCGCGGTCGGTGCGCTCGCCGTTGGTGTGGCGCACGGCGGCGCCCTGGTAGCGCTGCTGGGCGTCAGTGCCGGCGGCCACGGCTGGTCCGGACGCCGCCACCAGGGCGGCGAGCACGGCGGGCGCGGCCACGAGGGCGGCCAGGCGGGCGAGAGCAGGGCGGGAGGCGGTCGGGGCGGGGGTCCGAGAGTTCACGCACCCCACCGTACGACGAACCGGGCGGGTCGTCCCGGGGTCGGGATACGCCATCGTGGCGATGCGGGCGGGTCGCCGCGTGGTGCAGGCTCGGGCTGGTGCGCCTCTTCCCACAGACCTCGACGGCCCGCGGGCCGCTGCTCCCTGTCCTGCTCACCCTCGCGGCCCTGACCGCGACGCTCCTCCCGCTCGCCGCGCTCGCGCCGCAGCCGGCCCCCGCCGCCGCGGCCGAGCCCCGCCGCTCCGGCTGCGTCGAGGCCAGCGGCCCCTTCCACGTCGGCACCACCACCGTGACCGTGCGCTCGCGCGGCCGCGACCTCCCGGCCACCGTCGCCTACCCCGCGACCTCCGACGGCGTCGGCGCGACGCCGGTGTGCCGGGTCTCCCCGCTGGTCCTAGCCGGCCACGGCTCGGGGGGCGACGGCGCCTCCGCCGCCGCGCTCCACGGCTACCTCGTCGAGGCCGGCTACGTCGTGGCCGCCCCGACCTTCCCCGGCGGGTTCGACATCGCCGGCTACGCCAAGGACGTGCGACGCACCCTCACCACGGTCCGCGCGGTCTCCGACCGCTCCGGCGGTCTGCTCTCCGGCCGCGTCCGCCAGGGCGGCCCGGTGGGCTACATCGGCACGTCGATGGGCGCCATCGTCGGTCTGGCGCTGGTCGACAGCGAGCAGCGCGACGGCCGCATCCGTGCGGTCGTGGCCAAGGCCGGCACGTCCTTCGACCCCACCTTCCGCCCCGTCGGCGGGCCGCCGCTGCTCATGCTCAACGGCGACGCCGACACCGTCATCCCCTACGCCGGCGCCCGCGAGACCTACCAGCAGGCCCGCCGCACCAAGGGCCTCATCACCCTCAGCGGGGTCGGCCACGACCTCGACACCGGCGGCGACCCGGTGCTGCGCACGACCAGCACCGCGTTCCTCGACCGCTTCCTGCGCAGCCGCGACCACGCCCTGGGCCGCCTGCAGCGCATCGTGTCCGACTCCGAGGTCGCCAGCCTGCGCAAGCGGTGGTGAGCGCCTTAACGTAAAGGCGTGATCTCCCACCTCGCCCGCCGGGCACGCCTCGTGACCCTGGCCGTCGGCGCCTCCACTCTCGTCGCCACCTGCCTCGTCGCCCCCGCCGGGGCGCAGGCACCGAGCGGGGCGTGCGACGAGCCCACGCTCCTCGGCACGGCCGGCGACGACCACCTCGTGGGCACCGAGGGACCCGACGTCATCGACGCCGGCGACGGACAGGACGTCGTCGACGGCCTCGGCGGCGACGACGTCCTCTGCGGCGGCGCGGGCGGCGACCGGCTCGACGGCGGCGCCGGCGACGACGTGCTGCTCGGCGGTCTCGACGGGTACGTCGACGCCCCCGAGCCCTACGGCCCCTACCGCATCGGCGACGTGCTGGTCAGCGGACCGGGCGACGACGTCCTCGACGCCGGCCCCGACCCCCGCTCGGGCGAGCCCCTCGACGTGGTCACCTTCGAGGGCTCCGCCACCGCCGTGACCGTGGACCTCGGGGCCGGCACGGCCCACGGCGAGGGCGAGGACCGGCTGGTCGGCCCGTGGGGACGCGTGCACCTCTCCCCCCAGGCCGACGTGCTGCGCGGGTCCGACGTCGTCGACGACGTGCAGGGCGAGGGCGGCGGCGACCGCCTCGCCGGTGGCCCGGGCGACGACCGGCTCAGCCTCCAGGGCGAGGTGGGCCCGGCCGACCCCGCCACGCGCGCCGGCACCGTGCGCGGCGGGGGCGGCGACGACCTCCTCGTCGGCGCCGCCGGGGCCGACCTGCTCCTCGCCGGGCCGGGCGACGACCTGGTCGTGGCGTGGGCCGGCGCCGACGACGTCGACGGCGGTCGGGGCCGGGACCTGCTGCGTGGCCTCGCCGGCGACGACCTGCTGGACGGCGGTCCCGGCCGCGACACCGCCTCGGGCGGGCCGGGTCGCGACCGACTCGTGTCGGTCGAGGTGCGCCGTTGATGGTGGCGAGCCCCGGGCTCAGCCGATGCTCGCCACCGCCGACCCGGTCGCGCCGACCACGGCGCCGCCCGGCGATCCCGGGATGCTCAGCGGGAGGTCGAGCGGGGCGCGCAGCTCGACGGTGACCTCGTCGCTGCCGGGAGCCACGCTCACCGCGACGGCGAGCCCGGGGTACTCGGCGTAGGCGCCCACCTGCTGCAGGTAGGCCTGCACCGCGCCGCGCGCCGTGGCCTCGGTGAGCCGCAGCCGCTCCCCGCCGAGGCCGTCGGTGTAGACCTGCTCGCCGGCGCCGGCGCGGTCGGCCGCGGTCAGCGCGGCCCCGTCGGCGAGGGTGTTGAGGCCGGAGCGGTGCAGGTAGGCCGCGGTGGCGTCGACCACCGCCGCCACGCCCATCAGCAGGACGAAGGCGAAGCCGATGACCAGCAGGCTGATCTGCCCCGACTCGTCCTGGCCCCGCGCCCTCACGACCCCGCCTCCTGGTAGCGACCGATCGGCACCGTGTGGCTGGCGTCGAGGGCGAAGCTGGGCGCTCCCCCGCCCAGGGCGTCGGGCAGCAGCGGCAGCCGCACGCCGGAGTCGACGCGCACGGTCACGACCGAGCCCGGGCTGTGGCAGTCGGGGCTCGGCACGCAGCTGACGGCGACGTCGACCCCGACGTCCTCGAGCCCCTGGTCGGCGAGGGCCTGCCGGGCGGCGGCCTCGGCCCGCTCCCTGCCGGTGGCGTCGTCGGGGGCCAGCGCGAAGGCCCGGCCCGCGGCGCGGGCGGCCTCGCTCACACCGAGCGCTCCGCGCTGCACCTCGAAGACGCTGAGCACGATCCACACGATCGGCACCAGCAGCAGGATGCCGAGCCACACCAGCTCGACGAGCGCACTGCCCGCGTCCTCACCCCTCCCGCGGCGCCGGCTCACGGGGTCGCCCCCTCCACGGTGGGCTCCTCGACGGCGTGGCCCGCGACGTCGAGCTCCACGGCCGGGCCGCCGATGCCGAGCGCCGGCACCCGTGCCGTCACCGTCACCCGGTACGCCGGCGCCCCGTCGAGCAGCACCCGCTCGACCCGCACGTCCTCGGCGTACCGCCCCGCGACCACGCCGGCCACCTGCTCGCGCGCCGCCGCCGCCCCGTCACCGCCGTCGGCGTCGGCGGTCGCGGCGATCCGGGCACCGTCGGCCGCGGCAGCCGCCAGGGTGTTGCGCACGAAGAGGGTCAGCGAGACCTGGAGGACCCCCAGCACCACCGGCACGAGCACGACCAGCACCAGGACGAAGTCGACGACCGCCGAGCCGTCCTCACGCCGACCCACTACTTCACCGAGTTCAGCGCGTCCCGCAGCAGGGCCGTGAGCTGGTCGCGCGCGACCGCCGACAGCGCCACCACCAGGCCCGCGGTCATGACGGTCACCAGCACCCACCCCGGCACGTCACCGCGGCCGTCGCGCCGGCGCCCCGGAGGGGCCAGCCGCAGCCGCAGGAGGAGGAGCAGGCGGAGGAGGAGCAGGGTCGCAGTGGTCACAGGAGGTTCCTTTCCGAGAGGTCGAGCGCCGGGTCAGGGGGCGACCAGGCTGAGGCCCACGACACCGGGCCAGAAGGCGAAGAGCACGGTCACGGGGAGCACGAGGAAGACGACCGGCACCATCATCAGCACCTCGCGGCGCGCCGCCGACTCGATCAGCTCGCGACGCCCCGCCTCCCTCACGTCGGCCGCCTGGGCGTGCAGCACGTCGGCGAGCGGGGTGCCGCGCTCGACGGCGACGGCGATGCCCTGGGCGAAGCGTGAGACCAGCGGCAGCCCGGTGGTCGCCGCGAGCCGGTCGAAGGCCGCGCCCACCGGCTCGCCGGTGCGGATCTGGGCGAGCACGGCGGCGAGGTCGGCGCTCAGCGCTCCCCCGCTGCGCCGCACCACCCGGTCCAGCGCCCCCACCGGGCTCTCCCCCGCGGCCACGGCGAGCGCGAGCAGCTCGGCGAGGGTCGGGAACTCCTCCAGCACCTGCCGCTCCCGCGCGGCGACCTGCGCGGAGAGGCGGTTGTCGCGAGCCAGCACGCCGAGGGCGAAGGCGATCACGCACAGCAGCGCCGACCGCGGAGCGCCCGTGGGGTCCGACAGCGCCTGGAGCAGGCCCCACGCCGCGGCGACGGCGAAGCCGCACAGACCCCACAGCACCTGCTCCACCCGGAACTCCTGCACGGAGGAGTCGAGGGCGGCGCGCTCCAGGCGCCGGCGCACCGAGGAGGCTCCGCCGAGCACCCGCTCGACGGTGGCGGCGAGGCTGCTCACCAGCGGCCCGAAGACCTGTCCCACCACGGTGCTCGACCGGCCGGCGGCCCCACCCGGACGAGCGGCGGCGGTGCCGGCGACCTGCGGGAGGTCGCGCACGTAGGGCAGCACGCGCGGCTCGAGCTGTGGGCGTCGCACCGCACGCACCCTCGCGAGCGTCAGGAGCAGACCAGCCCCCGCCACCGCGCCCAGCACCGCGCCCCACCAGGCCGGCGTCACGACAGGATCCTCCGCTCCGTGGGGAGCCTCCCGATGCGCATCATGACCCGGTAGGCGACGACGCAGGTCACGGCGCCGATGCTCAGCACGACCACGCCGGCCGGCGAGGCGTAGCGTCGGATCACCTCGGACTGGAACGACATCAGGAGCAGCACCAGCCACGGTGCCGCCACCGCGAGTCGGGCGCCGTTCACCGTCCAGGCCTGACGCGACTGCAGCTCCGAGCGGGTGCGCGCGTCCTCGCGCAGGTAGCCGGACAGGTTGCGCAGCAGCCGCCCGAGCTGGCCCCCGCCGACCTCCCTGGCGACCCGCAGGCCCTCGACGACCCGGTCACCGACGGGGTCGGCCAGCCGGGTCTTGAGCCGGTCGAGGCAGTCGCCGAACCTCCCGGTCACCTGGTAGTCGAGCGCGAACTGTGCGAAGGCGTCGCGCAGGGGCTCCGGGCCCCTCGTGGCCAGGTTGGCCAGGGCGTCGGGCAGCGAGAGCCCGGCGCGCACCGCGCTGGCGAGGTTGTCCACCGCCTCGGGCCAGACCTCGGCGAGCTCCGCCTGCCGGGTCCGTGCCCGCCCCGCGACGACGGCCACGGGAAGGTAGGCACCGAGCACACCGAAGGCCAGCGAGACCGGCAGGGTGCGAGATGCCACCTGCACGACCAGGGCCGCGACCGACCCGAGCACGAGGCACAGGACGACGAACGCCGTGACCGACACGTCGGCGAGACCCGCCCTGGCCAGCAGGGTCTCGACCCGGCCCGCGCGCGGCGGGCCGGGGGCGGCGGCGCGCGGCGAGGTGAAGGCCGACCAGACGAGCAGGAGTCCAACGCCGACGCCCAGCCCGACGAGCGCCCCCATCAGGACCGCCGCCCGTAGCCGGCGCTCTCGTCCCCCGCCAGCAGCGCTCGCACATCGATGCCGGCCCGCTCGAAGAGCTCCGGCCGCGGGGCCGACCCGTGGGCGCGGCGCAGCTCCCCGCCCGAGCGCAGGAACACGGGCTCGGTCTCGATCACGTCCTGCTCCACCCTCCCGGGCACCCCGACGATCTCGTTCACCCGCCGCACCCCGGCGCCGTCGACCCCGAGATGGACCACCAGGTCCACCGACGACGCCACGGTCGGCACGACGAAGCGGGCCGAGATGTTCTCCCCCGCCAGGAGTGGGAGGGTGCACATCTTCACCAGCGCCTCACGGGCGCTGTTCGCATGCAGGGTGCACATGCCGGGCAGCCCGGCGTTGAGGGCGAGGAGCAGGTCGAGGCACTCCTCCGCACGCACCTCTCCCACGATGATGCGGCTCGGTCGCATGCGCAGGCTCTCCTTGACCAGGTCGCGCAGCCGGATCTCACCGGTGCCCTCGAGGCCCGCCTGACGGGTCTGCAGCGGCACCCAGTCGGGGTGGGGGAAGCGCAGCTCGTAGACCTCCTCGGCGGAGATCACCCGATCCCCGCCCGGGATGGCCGCGGCCAGGCAGTTGAGCATGGTCGTCTTGCCGGCCTGGGTCCCGCCGGCGACCAGGATGTTCAGCCCGGCGCGCACCGCCGCCTCGAGGAACGTCGCGGCAGGGGCAGTGAGGCTCCCGAGCTCCACGAGGTCACCGAGCCGGGCGGCACGCAGCACGAACTTGCGGATGTTGACCGCCGAGAAGCCGCGCGAGATCCCCTCGAGCACCACGTGCAGGCGGTGGCCCTCGGGCAGCATGGCGTCCACGAAAGGGCTGCTGACGTCGATCCGGCGCCCGCTGGACTTCAGCATCCGCTCCACCAGCTCGGTGACCTGTCTGGGCGACAGCATCAGGTTGGTGAGCTCGTGGCGCCCGTTACGAGCGACGAACACGCGGCTGGGGTCGTTGATCCAGACCTCCTCGACGCTCGGGTCGTCGAGGAGGGGCTGCAGCGGGCCGAAGCCGGACACGCGCGCGACCAGCTCCCCGACCAGGGCCTCGACGTCGACCACGGGGGCCACGGCGCCAGTGAGGCTGCGCTCGTCGTGGTCGCGCACCACACCCTCGGCGATGCGCCGGACGACGGCGGAGTCACGCTGGGGATCGACCCCCTCGCGACGCACGAGCGAGCGCACGTCGACGTCGAGACGCTCCACCAGCTCGTCGTGCGCGGTGCTCTGCGCCATGCGTGTCGCTCCCGTCCCGAGGAGGAGTGAGGTAGGCACCCGGTGCGCCTACCACCACGGTAGGTACGACGGAGTGTTACCGCGACGGGGTGTCCTCAAACTGTGGACAACCCCGGACGGGACGGGTGGGACGTCAGTGACGCACGAGTCGAGCGTCAGTCGCCGAGCTTGCGCTCCAGCGTCGCAGCGCGCTCCGCGGCGTCGGTGAGCTCGTCGGCGTCGATGGCGTGCGTGCGGTGGAACCACTCGAGCGCGTCCTTCTCGCGACCGGCCGCGACGAGGGTGTCGGCGTAGGCGTAGCGCAACCGCACGACCCACGCGGCGCGTGACTTGTTGTTCAGGGGTGCGAGCTCGAGGGTCCGCAGCGCGGCGTCGAACTGCTTCATGTCACGTCGGGCGCCGGCCTCGACGATCGTCATCTCGGCCTTCGCCTCGGGAGCGAAGTTCACCACCGACGGGCTCTTGGCCAGCTTGAGGGCCTGCTCGGGCTGCTTCAGCGCCCGGTGGCAGTCGGCCATGATCGGCAGGTACGCCGTGGCCCCGTTCATCCGCTTCGCCGCGCGCAGCTCCGCCAGGGCCTCGGAGTAGTGGCCGGCGGCGTAGGCCGCCTCCCCGGCCGCCTCACGCACCACGGCGAGCCGCGGTGCGCGGGCGCGTGCGGCCAGTGCGTGCCGGTACGCCGTCTCCGGGTCGTCCTCGATCATCAGACCGGCTGCGGCCAGGTGGCGGGCGATCCTCGAGGCCAGCTTGTCCGGCAGCCCCTTGAGCTGGTTGGCCACCGAGCGGTCGAGCTCGGCCCCGGTGATCTCGTCGGGGAGCTCCGGGCCGTCGTACTCCGCCTGTGAGGCGGTACGGGGCTCCTGCTGGCGATCAGCCGGGCGCTTCCAGTCGCTCTTGCGACCAGGGCGGTCGCCCTGCGCACGCTGGGGCCCGCCGCTGCGACCGCCGGCCGCCGAGCGACCGCGGCCCCCGGCGGATCCACCCTGACCCGATCCACCCTGAGCAGAGCGCCCCTGGCTCGATCCTCGCTGGTCACTGCTGCGACCACCGCTGCGTGCGGGGCGCTGGTTACCGCGTCGCTCGTCGGCCACGGGGGTCACTCTCCTCGGTGTAAATGTCGTAGAGGCCACCCGAAGGTGGCCTCTACGAAGTGTATGTCCGGCGGCGTCCTACTCTCCCACAACCTCTCGGTTGCAGTACCATCGGCGCTGAAAGGCTTAACTTCCGGGTTC
>NZ_CAKASO010000055.1:0-19155 GCF_916862475.1 Nocardioides sp. Leaf374 | reverse complement strand
CAGGAGACCGTGGCCAGCAACGCCCGGCAGTCGCTGGCGCTGCACAAGACCAAGCGCGCCAGCGACCTCACCACCCGCAACCGTGCGCTGGAGGAGATCCAGGACGCCCTCGACCTCGACGACGTGCCGCTGCGCATCGAGTGCTACGACGTCTCCAACCTCCAGGGCACCGAGGTGGTGGCCTCGATGGTGGTCTTCGAGGACGGGCTCAGCCGCAAGGGCGAGTACCGCCGCTTCGTCATCAAGGGCGTCGACGGCCAGAACGACGTGGCCTCGATGCACGAGGTCATCACCCGGCGCTTCCGCCGGCTGCTCGACGAGCAGGCCCGCTCCGAGGTGCGTCCCGGCGACGCGGGCGACCCCTCCAGCGGCCCGATGCTGGTCGACCCCGAGACCGGCCGTCCGCGCAAGTTCGCCTACGCCCCCGGCCTCGTCGTCGTCGACGGCGGGCCGCCCCAGGTGGCGGCCGCCCAGCGGGCCCTCGACGAGCTCGGGATCGACGACATCCCCGTCTGCGGCCTGGCCAAGCGGCTGGAGGAGGTCTGGCTGCCGGCCCAGGAGGACCCGGTCATCCTGGCCCGCTCCTCCGAGGGTCTCTACCTGCTCCAGCGGATCCGCGACGAGGCCCACCGCTTTGCCATCAACCACCACCGCTCCCGACGCTCCAAGAGCATGGTCGAGAGCGCCCTCGACGACGTGCCCGGGCTGGGGGAGGTGCGGCGCAAGACCCTGATGAAGCACTTCGGGTCGCTGAAGAAGCTGCGCGAGGCCGAGGTGGAGGAGATCGCCACCGTGCCGGGCATCGGCCCGCGCACGGCTGCGGCCATCAAGGACGCCGTGGCCGCGGCGTCCGCCAAGGGCGGCACCAAGGTCGGCGACGGGGGCGGCGGGGGCACCGCCGCGCCCGGCGCCGGCCCGACCTACAGCGTCAACACCGCCACGGGCGAGATCATCGAGGAGTCGTGATGGAGCAGGTCGGTCCCGAGCGGGGCGAGCTGGTGGTCGTCACCGGCATGACGGGGGCAGGCCGCAGCACCGCGGCCAAGGAGCTGGAGGACCTCGGCTACTTCGTCGTCGACAACCTCCCGCCGAGCCTGGTGCGCGAGGTGGTGCGCCTCGTCGACGACAGCCAGGGCCTCAGCCAGCCGATCGCGGTGGTGGTCGACGTGCGCTCGGGGTCGTTCTTCGCCTCGCTGCGGGCCAACCTCGCCCACGACTCGGTGGGCCGGCGCACCACCCTGGTCTTCCTCGAGGCCACCGACGAGGTGCTCGTGCGACGTCAGGAGGCCGCGCGCCGCCCCCACCCGCTGCAGGGCTCGGGTCGCCTGCTCGACGGGCTGCAGCGCGAGCGCGAGGTGCTGGCCGACCTGCGCGGCGACGCCGACCTGCTCATCGACACCTCCGCGCTCAACGTCCACCAGCTCACGGCCCGGATCTCGGAGGCCTTCGGCACCCCCGACTCCACGGCGCTGCGCATCCGGGTCATCAGCTTCGGCTTCAAGTACGGCATCCCCGTCGACGCCGACTTCGTCGCCGACATGCGCTTCCTGCCCAACCCCCACTGGATCCCCGAGCTGCGTCCGGGCACGGGGCGCGACCCCGAGGTCGCGGGCTACGTCCTCTCCCGCGACGGCGCCGAGGAGTTCCTCGACGCCTACGTCCCCCTGCTCACCGGAGTGGCCGAGGGCTACCTGCGCGAGGGCAAGCGCTTCATGCGCGTGGCCATCGGGTGCACCGGTGGCAAGCACCGCAGCGTGGCGATGACCGAGGAGACCACCCGTCGCCTGGTCGAGGCCGGGCTCGACGCCACCGCGACCCACCGCGACCTGGGGCGCGAGTGACGCCCCCGTCGCGCCGCGACCACGACCGCGCCCAGTCGGTGGTCGCCCTCGGTGGCGGCCACGGACTCTTCGCCTCCCTGCAGGCGCTGCGGCGCCTGGTGGGCGAGCTGGTCGTCGACGACCTCACCGCCGTGGTCACGGTCGCCGACAACGGTGGCTCCTCGGGCCGCCTGCGCGGCGAGTTCGGCGTGCTGCCCCCGGGCGACCTGCGCATGGCCCTCGCCGCGCTGTGCGGCGACGACGAGTGGGGTGCGACCTGGTCGAGGGTGCTGCAGCACCGCTACTCCGGCGACGGCGAGATGCGCGGCCACGTCACCGGCAACCTGCTCATCGTGACCCTCTGGGAGCTGCTCGGCGACCACGTGCAGGCCCTCGACTGGGTCGGTCGGCTGCTCGGCGCCTCCGGCCGCGTGCTGCCGATGGCGCTGACGCCCATGGACATCACCGCGCGCGTGCGCGGCCTCGACCCGGGCGCGCCCGACGCCCTCACCACGGTGCGCGGGCAGGTCGAGGTCGCGACCACGGCTGGCGTCATCACCGCGGTCGACCTCGACCCGCCGGCCCCCGAGGCCTGCCCGGAGGCGGTCGCCGCCGTGCGCGCCGCCGACTGGGTCGTGCTGGGCCCCGGCTCGTGGTTCACCTCCGTCATCCCGCACCTGATGGTGCCCGACCTGCGGCGGGCGCTGGCGGAGACCGAGGCCCGGGTCGTGGTCGTGCTCAACCTCGCCGAGCAGCCGGGGGAGACCGGCGGCTTCGGACCGGTGGACCACCTGGCGGTGCTCGCCGAGCACGCCCCCGACCTGCGCATCCACACGGTGCTGGCCGACGCCCGCCAGGTGGGCGACGAGCCCGGCGAGCGGGCGCTCCTCGAGCAGCAGGTGGCCGCCCACGGAGCGCGTCTCGTGGTGGGTGACGTCGCCCACGACGACGGTTCCCCACGCCACGACCCCGACCGCCTGGCGGCCTGCTTCGAGAGCGTGATGGCCGACTCCTGAGGCCTCGGGGGCCCTCGTCCCGGTGCCCGCGGTGATTGACTCGCGTGCGAGGATCGGGCCATGGCGATGACGGCACAGGTGAAGGCCGAGCTGGCCAGCACCCAGATCACCAAGACCTGCTGCCGCAAGGCTGAGGTCGCCTCGATGCTCCGCTTCGCAGGCGGTCTGCACATCGTGAGCGGGCGGATCGTCGTGGAGGCCGAGCTCGACACCGGCGCCGCGGCCCGCCGGCTGCGCAAGGACATCGCGGAGGTCTACGGCCACGCCTCCGACGTGGTGATGGTGCAGGGCAACGGCATCCGCAAGGGCAGCCGCTACATCGTGCGGGTGGTGCGCGACGGCGAGTCGCTGGCCCGCCAGACCGGCCTGCTCGACCAGCGCGGACGTCCCGTGCGCGGTCTGCCCCCGGCGGTCGTCGCCGGTGGCGGCTGCGACGCCGTGGCCTCCTGGCGCGGGGCCTTCCTGGCCCACGGCTCGCTCACCGAGCCCGGGCGGTCCTCGTCGCTGGAGGTCACCTGCCCGGGGCCCGAGGCGGCGCTCGCGCTCGTCGGCGTCGCCCGCCGCCTGGGCATCCAGGCCAAGGCCCGCGAGGTGCGCGGCGTCGACCGCGTGGTGATCCGCGACGGCGACGCCATCGGGCAGCTGCTGACCCGCCTGGGCGCCCACGAGTCGCTCATGGCCTGGGAGGAGCGCCGCATGCGCCGCGAGGTGCGGGCCACCGCCAACCGCCTCGCCAACTTCGACGACGCCAACCTGCGCCGCTCGGCGCGCGCGGCCGTGGCCGCCGGTGCCCGGGTCGACCGTGCGATGGAGATCCTCGGCGACGAGGTGCCCGACCACCTCAAGATGGCCGGCACCCTGCGCCTCGAGCACAAGCAGGCCTCCCTGGAGGAGCTGGGGCAGCTCCACGAGCCGGTGCTCACCAAGGACGCCATCGCCGGGCGCATCCGGCGGCTGCTCGCGATGGCCGACAAGCGGGCCGAGGAGCTCGGCATCCCCGACACCGAGGCCTCGCTGACCCCCGACATGCTCGCCGACGAGGGCTGAGCAGCACCGTCCGTGCGCCCCCACGGTTACCGGCACGTACGACGGGACGCTCGGCGCCGCCGGGGTCGCCACCCGCTAGGGTCGACGGCGGCCGTCACGCCGTCCCGGCCGACGTGCCCGCAGAGCTGATCCACCACGCTGAACCATCCCTGATCCACCCGAGTACACCGTCCTCTCCAGAGCAGGAGCTCCACCCGTGACCGTTCGCGTAGGCATCAACGGTTTCGGCCGCATCGGCCGCAACTTCTTCCGCGCCGTCCGCGCCTCGGGCGCCGACATCGAGATCGTGGGGGTCAACGACCTCACCGACAACGCGGTGCTCGCCCACCTGCTGAAGTACGACTCGATCCTGGGCCGCCTCGACGCCGACGTCTCCAGCACCGACTCCGCGATCGTCGTCGGAGGCACCGAGATCCACGCCTTCGCCGAGCGCAACCCCGCCGACCTCAAGTGGGGCGAGATCGGTGTCGACGTCGTGGTCGAGTCGACCGGCTTCTTCACCGACGCCACCAAGGCCAAGGGCCACCTCGACGCCGGGGCCAAGAAGGTCATCATCTCGGCGCCGGCCTCCAACGAGGACATCACGGTCGTGATGGGCGTCAACCACACCGACTACGACGCCGCGCAGCACCACGTCATCTCCAACGCCTCGTGCACCACCAACTGCCTGGGCCCGATGGCCAAGGCCCTCAACGACGACCTCGGCATCGTCAAGGGCCTGATGACGACCATCCACGCCTACACCGCCGACCAGAACCTCCAGGACAACATCCACAAGGACCTGCGTCGCGCCCGCGCCGCGGCCCTCAACGTGGTGCCGACCTCGACCGGTGCGGCCAAGGCGATCGGCCTGGTGCTGCCCGAGCTCAAGGGCAAGCTCGACGGCTACGCCCTGCGCGTGCCCGTGCCCACCGGCTCGGCCACCGACCTGACCTTCGAGGCCTCGCGCGAGACCACGGTGGAGGAGGTCAACGCGATCATCGAGAAGGCCGCCGACGGCCGCTTCCTGAAGTACTCCACCGACCCGATCGTCTCCAGCGACATCGTCACCGACCCCGCGTCGTGCATCTTCGACGCCCCGCTGACCAAGGTCATCGGCAACCAGGTGAAGGTCGTCGGCTGGTACGACAACGAGTGGGGCTACTCCAACCGCCTCGTCGACCTCATCGGCTACATCGGCGAGACCCTCTGACGTGAGCGACCTCTCCTCCCTCGGTGACCTGCGGGGCAAGCGGGTCCTGGTCCGCTCCGACCTCAACGTCCCGCTCGAGGGCGACGCCGACCAGCAGCGCATCACCGACGACGGCCGCATCCGTGCCAGCGTCCCCACCATCCGCTCGCTGGCCGAGGCCGGCGCGCGGGTGGTGGTGACCGCGCACCTCGGCCGCCCGAAGGGTGCCCCCGAGCAGCGCTACTCGCTGGCCCCGGTGGCCGAGCGGCTCGGCGAGCTGCTCGGCGCCGAGGTCGCCTTCGCCACCGACACCGTCGGTGAGAGCGCCCGCTCCACCGTGGCCGGGCTCGAGGACGGCGAGGTCGCCCTGCTGGAGAACGTGCGGTTCAACGCCGGCGAGACCAGCAAGGACGACGCCGAGCGGCGGGAGTTCGCCGAGCAGCTCGCCGGGCTCGCCGACGCCTTCGTCTCCGACGGGTTCGGTGTGGTGCACCGCAAGCAGGCCAGCGTCTACGACGTCGCCCAGCTGCTGCCCCACGCCATGGGTGACCTGGTCGCCACCGAGATCGACGTGCTGCGCCGGCTCACCGACACCCCGGAGCGCCCCTACGTCGTGGTGCTCGGCGGCTCCAAGGTCTCCGACAAGCTCGGGGTGATCGACAACCTGCTGGGCAAGGCCGACAAGCTCCTCATCGGCGGCGGCATGGTCTTCACCTTCCTCGCGGCCCAGGGCCACGAGGTCGGCAAGAGCCTGCTGGAGCAGGACCAGCTCGACACCTGCCGGGAGTACCTCGCGCGGGCCGCGGAGTCGGGCGTGGAGATCCTTCTGCCCGGTGACATCGTGGTCGACACGACCTTCCCGACCGGCGAGGCCACCCCGCAGCCCAGGGTGGTCGCCGCCACGGCGATCCCGGCCGACTGCCTGGGCCTCGACATCGGCCCCGCCTCGGCGGCCGACTTCGCGGCGGCGCTCTCCGGGGCGCGCACCGTGTTCTGGAACGGCCCGATGGGCGTCTTCGAGGTCGCGGAGTTCTCCGACGGCACACGCGCGGTCGCCCAGGCACTGACCGAGGTCGAGGGCCTCTCGGTGGTCGGCGGGGGTGACTCCGCCGCGGCGGTGCGCACGCTCGGCTTCGACGAGTCGGCCTTCGGCCACATCTCCACCGGCGGCGGCGCGAGCCTCGAGTACCTCGAGGGCAAGACGCTCCCCGGCATCGACGTCCTGGAGGACTGAACCGTGCCCACGACACGCACCCCGCTCATGGCGGGCAACTGGAAGATGAACCTCAACCACCAGGAAGCGGTGGTCCTGGTCCAGAAGCTGGCCTGGACGCTGCAGGACAAGCGCCACGACTTCAGCGAGGTCGAGGTCGTCGTGGTGCCGCCCTTCACCGACCTGCGCTCGGTCCAGACCCTGGTCGACGGCGACCGCCTCTCCGTGCGCTACGGCGCCCAGGACGTCTCCACCCAGGACTCCGGCGCCTTCACCGGTGAGATCTCGGCCGCGATGCTGGCCAAGCTCGGCTGCTCCTATGTCGTCGTGGGGCACTCCGAGCGCCGCGAGCACCACGGCGAGACTGACGCCGTGGTCAACACCAAGGCCCACAAGGCGCACGCCGCCGGCATGGTCCCGATCGTGTGCGTGGGCGAGGGCCTCGAGGTGCGTCGCGCCGGGGAGCACGTCGCGCACACCCTCGCCCAGGTCGACGGCTCGCTCGCGGGCTTCACCGCCGAGCAGGTCGCCGGGCTGGTCGTGGCCTACGAGCCGGTCTGGGCCATCGGCACCGGCGAGGTCGCCACCCCCGAGGACGCCCAGGAGGTCTGCGGGGCGATCCGGGCCCGGGTGCGCGAGGTCCACGGCGACGCCGCGGCCGACGGTCTGCGGGTGCTCTACGGCGGCTCGGTCAAGGCCGGCAACGTCGCGGGGATCATGGCCAAGGACGACGTCGACGGCGCCCTCGTGGGCGGCGCGAGCCTGCAGGTCGACGAGTTCAGCGGCATCTGCCGCTTCTCCGACATGCCGGTCCTGTGACCCGGCTCGCGTGACGTAGGATTCCCGACTGTGGATCTAGTCTTCACCATCGTCCTGGTCATCACGAGCGCGCTGATGATCCTGCTCGTCCTGCTGCACAAGGGCCGCGGAGGCGGCATGTCCGACATGTTCGGCGGCGGCGTCTCCAGCTCGCTGGGGGGCTCGTCGGTCGCCGAGCGCAACCTCGACCGGCTGACGGTCGGCATCGGCATCATCTGGTTCGCCACCGTGATCGCGCTGGGCCTGCTGCTGGCCTACCAGGCCTGACCCCGAGAGCTGAGGAGACCGCACATGGCTGGAGCAGGGAACGCTATTCGTGGCAGCCGGGTCGGCGCCGGCCCGATGGGCGAGGCCGAGCGGGGTGAGGCGGCGCCGCGACAGGCGGTGACGTACTTCTGCTCCCACGCCCACAGCTCGGTCGTGACCTTCTCGGTCGAGGCGACGGTGCCCGACTCCTGGGACTGCCCCAAGTGCGGTCTGCCCGCCGGGCGCGACTCCGAGAACGCCCCGCCGGCGACCAAGATCGAGCCCTACAAGACCCACCTGGCCTACGTGAAGGAGCGGCGCTCCGACCAGGAGGCCGCCGACATCCTCGACGAGGCGCTCTCGCTGCTGCGCCGCCGTCGCAAGTCGGGCGACCTGATCTTCTGAGCCCGCGCCACGGCCCACGCAGACCACGAGGCCGGCCGCTCCCGAGGGGAGCGGCCGGCCTTCCGTGTGTCGCGTGCCTCGGTCGCACGCGCCGGCTCAGACGGCGGAGGCGGCCTCGCGGTCGAGGAACCAGGTGGTCTCCTCGCGTCCGGAGACCCCGACGGCGGGGATCTGCTCCACGGCTGCGTCGCCGAGGGCCTGCGCCACGGCGTCGGCCTTGGCCTTGCCGCTCACCAGGAACCACACCGCGCGGGCGCGGCGCAGGGCCGGGAAGGTGAGCGAGACCCGCTGCGGCGGCGGCTTGGGGGAGTCGGGGACGGCCACGACGTCGCGGTCGTCGACCGCGAGCGCGGCCTGGCCCGGGAAGAGCGAGGCCACGTGCCCGTCGGGGCCCATGCCGAGCATGACCACCTCGAGCTCGTCGGCGCCGTGCGCGGCGAAGGTCGCGGCGTAGGCCTCGGCGGCGGCCTCGACGTCGTCGGCGTCGGACGTCGAGGGCATCTCGTGGACCTGCTCCTCGGGCACCCCCACGGCGTCGACGAAGGCGCGCCGTGCGGCTCCCGCGTTGCGCTCCTCGGAGTCGGGGGCCACGAAGCGCTCGTCGCCCCACCACAGCACGACCCGGGACCAGTCGACCTCGGACGCCGGCGCCAGCTGGGCCACCGCCTCGTGCACGTGCCCGGCGATGGTGCCGCCGGTCAGCACGACCTGCGGGACCCGGCCGGCACGCTGGGCGTCGGCCAGACGGCCCAGCAGCTCGCCGGCCACGGCGGTGGCGAGGACCCGGGGGTCGTCGTGCACCTCGACCCGCGGCTCGGTGCTCACCGCAGGGCCCCGCTGACCGCGCCCAGCTCCCCGGGGCCCGTCACGTGCAGGCGCAGCACCGGGCGCCCCTTGTCGGCCAGCACGCTGCCGTCGCCGACGGCCTGGGCGGTGAGGAACTCGTGGAACGTGAAGGGACGGTCCGGCACCGCCAGGTCGGCGACGGGGTCGCCGGTGACCTGGACGTAGACGCCGGTGTCAGGTCCGCCCTTGTGGTACTGCCCGGTCGAGTGCAGGAAGCGCGGGCCCCACCCGAAGGTCACCGGCCGGCCGGTGCGCTCGGCCAGCGCGTCGCGCACGTCGGCGAGGGCGGCGTCGCGGTGGCGGTCGAGGTAGGCCTGGACCGCGACGTAGCCGTGCTCGCCGTCGAGGTGTCCCAGCAGCGCCTCCACGGCGCCCGCCACGGTCGTCGTGCCCTCGGGCAGCCAGCCCTCGCTGGCGTAGACCGACACGGGCCCGTCGACGAAGACCGGCGTGGGGGAGGCCCCCCCGCCGTCGAGCATCTCGCGGGCCGCGGCCTTGGCGCTCTCCACGTCGGGCTGGTCGAAGGGGTTGATGCCGATGACTCGTCCGGCGACGGCTGTGGCGTACTCCCACAGCAGCATCTGTGCGCCGAGACCGGCGTCGACGTGGGCGCCCCAGCCGGAGGCCGGTCGGGCGGCCTCGGCCGCCGCGGCGTCGGGACCCAAGGTCACGAGCACCTCGTCGGCGCTGGAGGGCGAGAAGTTCGGCGCCGCGACGGAGCCCACGACGACCGGGAGGATGCCCTTGCCGTCCTTGCCCGTCGACTCGGCCACGAGCTGCTCGGCCCAGTCGCCGAAGCCGGGGTACGTCGACCCCGCGTCGGCCAGCACCAGCTTGTCGGCCCCCGCGAGGTTGGCCGCACCGAGCAGCGCGCCGAGCCGCAGGCCGGGGTTGTCGACCCCGTCGGCCTCCAGCGCCGGGCGCACCGCCTCGGCCTGGTCGAGCAGCCGCGCGATGTCGGCGCCGGCCAGGCCGCTGGGCACGAGACCGAAGGCCGTGAGCGCGGAGTAGCGCCCGCCGACCTCGGGGTCGGCCAGGAACACGCGGTAGCCCGCGTCGCGCGCCGACTCCTCCAGGGGCGAGCCGGGGTCGGTCACGACCACGATCCGCGTGGCGGGGTCGATCCCGGCGTCGGCGAAGGCCTTCTCGAAGGCGCGCCGCTGGCTGTCGGTCTCCACCGTGCCGCCGGACTTCGACGACACGACGACCACGGTCTCGGCGAGCCGGTCCTCGAGGGCGGCGCGCACGAAGTCGGGGTCGGAGGAGTCCAGGACGACCAGCTCGACGCCCGCCTCGGCGCAGATGACCTCGGGGGCCAGCGAGGAGCCGCCCATGCCGCACAGCACGACCCGGGAGAGCCCGGCCTCGCGGTGCTCGACCTGGAGCGCGGCGATGTCGTCGACCAGGCCCCGCGACTCGGTGGACAGCGAGACCCAGGCGAGCCGCTTGCCGGCCTCGTCCTCGGCGGCCGGGCCCCACAGGGTCCGGTCGCGCCCGGCGATGCCGGAGGCGACCCGGTCGGTCACCAGCTGCTGCACGAGGTCGGCGTAGGCCCGCTCGTCGCGGTAGCCGAGGACCAGGGAGAAGCCGGGGCCCTCGGCGGTGCTCCAGGCCGTCACTTCGCGGCCTGCTGCATCTGGCCCTTCACGGTCTCGACCAGCTCGGTCCACGACTTCTTGAACTTGTCGACGCCCTCGTGCTCGAGCACGACGAGCACGTCCTCGAAGTCGATCCCGACCGAGGCCAGCGAGGCGAAGACCTGCTCGGCCTCGGCCTTGCGGCCGCTGACCTTGTCGCCCTCGACCTCGCCGTGGTCGGCGAAGGCCTGCATGGTCTTCTCCGGCATGGTGTTGACGGTGCCGGCGACCACCAGGTCGGTGACGTAGAGGGTGTCGGAGTAGTCCGGGTTCTTCACGCCGGTCGAGGCCCACAGCGGGCGCTGGGCGTGGGCGCCGGCGTCGGCGAGCTGCTTCCACCGGTCGCTGGCGTGCACCTCCTCGAAGGCGGCGTAGGCCAGGAGGGCGTTGGCGACCGCGGCCTCGCCGCGCAGGGCGAGGGCCTCCTCGGAGCCGATCGCCTCCAGGCGTGAGTCGACCTCGGAGTCGACGCGGGAGACGAAGAACGACGCCACCGACTGGATCGAGGCGAGGTCGAGCCCGGCGTCGCGGGCCTGCTCGAGGCCGGTGAGGTAGGCGTCCATGACCTCGCGGTAGCGCTGCTCGCCGAAGATCAGGGTCACGTTGACGCTGATGCCCTGGGCGATTGCCGCGGTGATGGCCGGCAGGCCCTCCTTGGTGGCGGGGATCTTGATGAGCGCGTTGGGGCGGTCGACCGCGGCCCAGAGGGCCTGCGCCGAGGCGATGGTGCCGGCGGTGTCGTTGGCGAGGTCGGGCTCGACCTCGATCGAGACCCGGCCGTCGGAGGAGGAGCCGTCGGCCACGGGGGCCAGCACGTCGCAGGCGTTGCGGACGTCCTCGGTCGTGAGCTCGAAGATCACCTTGTCGACGTCGTGGCCCTCGGCGACCAGGCGCCCGACCTGCTCGTCGTAGCGCTCGCCGTCGGCGATGGCGCCGGCGAAGATGGTCGGGTTGGTGGTCACGCCGACCACCGAGCTGTCCTTGACGAGCTCGGCCAGGTTGCCGCTCTCGATGCGCTCGCGCGACAGGTCGTCGAGCCAGATGGACACCCCCGCGTCGGCGAGGGCCTTCAGACGATCACTCATGGGTTTCTCCCTGTGCTGGGCGGTGCCGGGTGGCGCCGGGTGGGGCCGGCTGCTGCCGGGTGGTCGGGTGCGGGGTGGGCGCTCGCGCGCTCAGGAGCCCGTGACGGTGCGGAAGCTGTCGCGCGCGGCGTTGGCCACGGCCTCGCCGGTGATGCCGTACTCGTCGTAGATGCGCTGGTAGTCGGCCGAGGCGCCGTACTGGTCGATGGAGACGATGCGACCGTGGTCGCCGACGTACTCGCGCCAGCCCTGCCTCACGCCGGCCTCGACGGAGACGCGGGCCTTGACCGTGGTGGGGATGACGGTCTCGCGGTAGGCCTCGTCCTGCTCCTCGAACCACTCCACGCAGGGCATGGAGACGACGCGGGCCTTGATGCCGTCGGCGGCGAGGAGCTCGCGCGCCGCGACCGCGACCTGGACCTCCGAGCCGGTGCCGATCAGCACGACGTCGGGTACGCCGCCCTCGGCCTCGAGCAGCACGTAGCCGCCGCGGGTCACGCCCTCGGCGCCGGCGTAGCCGTCCTCTCCGCGGGGGAAGACCGGCACGTTCTGCCGGGTCAGCGCCAGCGCGGCGGGGGTGTCGGTGCGGCCGAGGATGTGCAGCCACGCCGCGGCGGTCTCGTTGGCGTCGGCCGGGCGGACGACGTCGAGGCCCGGCATGGCCCGCAGCGCGGCCAGGTGCTCGATCGGCTGGTGGGTGGGGCCGTCCTCGCCGAGACCGATGGAGTCGTGGGTCCACACGTAGGTGACGGGCAGCTTGCTCAGCGCCGCCACGCGCACCGCCCCGCGCATGTAGTCGGAGAAGGTGAGGAACGTGCCGCCGAAGACGCGGGTCAGCTTGTCGGCGGCGATGCCGTTCATGATCGCGCCCATGCCGTGCTCGCGGATGCCGAAGTGGAGCACGCGGCCCTGGTGGGGGTCGGCCTTCCAGTCCTCGGTGTCGCGGCTCACGGGCAAGAAGGACGGGGCGTCCTCGATGGTGGTGTTGTTGGAGCCGGCCAGGTCGGCCGAGCCGCCCCACAGCTCGGGCATGCGCGCCGCGACGGCGTTGATGACCTTGCCGGAGGCCGAGCGGGTGGCGACACCCTTGGCGTCGGCGGGGAAGACCGGCAGCGCGTCGGCGAGGCCCTCGGGCAGGCTGCGCGACTTCAGGCGGTGCAGCAGGGTGGCGCGCTCGGGGTGGGCCTCGGTCCAGGCGCGGTAGCGCTCGTCCCACTCCTCGCCCCACGCGGCGCCGCGCTGACGCAGGCCACGGGTGTGCTCGAGCACGTCGGCGGGCACCTCGAAGCGCTGCTCGGGGTCCCAGCCGAGCACCTTCTTGGTGGCCGCGACCTCCTCGTCGCCCAGGGCGCTGCCGTGGGCCTTCTCGGTGCCCTGGGCCGACGGGGCCGGCCAGGCGATGATCGTGTCGAGCACGATCAGCGAGGGCTTGTCGGTCACCTCGCGGGCCGCGACGACCGCGTCGTGCAGGGCCGGCACGTCCTCGGCGTACTCCGCGCCGCCGTGGGTCCAGTCGACGTTCTGCACGTGCCAGCCGTAGGCCTCGTAGCGCTTCGCGACGTCCTCGGTGAAGGCGATGTCGGTGTCGCCCTCGATCGAGATCCGGTTGCGGTCGTAGATGACCGTGAGGTTGCCGAGCTCCTGGGTGCCGGCGATCGAGGAGGCCTCGCCGCTCACGCCCTCCTGGAGGTCGCCGTCGCTGCACAGCGCGTAGACGTGGTGGTCGAAGAGGCCCTCGCCGGGGGCGGCGTCGGCGTCGAGCAGGCCGTGCACGCGCCGGGCCGACATGGCCATGCCGACGGCGTTGGCGACACCCTGGCCCAGGGGCCCGGTGGTGACCTCGACGCCGGCGGTGTGGCCGAGCTCGGGGTGGCCGGGGGTCTTGGAGCCCCAGGTGCGCAGGGCCTTGAGGTCCTCGACCTCCAGGCCGAAGCCGCCGAGGAAGAGCTGCGTGTAGAGCGTGATGGAGGAGTGGCCGCACGAGAGCACGAAGCGGTCGCGGGCGATCCACTCGGGGTCGGCCGGGTCGTGGCGCATGACCTTCTGGAAGAGCAGGTAGGCCACCGGCGCGAGGCTCATCGCGGTGCCGGGGTGGCCGTTGCCGACCTTCTGCACGGAGTCCATCGCCAGCACGCGCGCGGTGTCGACCGCCTTCGCGTCCAGCTCGGTCCAGTCCAGGGCGGGGGTAGTGCTCACAAGGGTCCTTCCGGCGGGATTCGGGGGCGCCGACACCGCGAGGAGCGGGTCGACACGTGCCTCAACAGCGAGGTCGCGCAGGCGATTCCGAGCCTACTCACCCCCGGCGGTAGACTCCTACCGGCACCAGCGCTGGTGGACCGTGGCCCGTCGGCCCTTCGCCCCGAGCGCCCCCACCCACCCCGAGGACCTCCGTGACGCATGTCGGCCAGTCGGCCTCTGCCGCAGGGCAGCAGGGCGCAGACCCCGCCGGCGGCGCGGCCCCCGACGGCCGCGCGACCTGGCGGGACGTGGTGGCGGCGTACGTCGGTCTCACCAAGCCCCGGGTGATCGAGCTGCTGCTGCTGACCACCGTGCCGGTGATGTTCTACGCCGCCCGCGGCGTGCCAGAGCTGGGACTGGTCGTCTGGACCGTCCTGGGCGGCACCTTCTCGGCCGGCTCGGCCTCGGTGTTCAACTGCGTCTACGACCGCGACATCGACGAGCAGATGCGCCGCACCCGCCGCCGCGCGCTGCCCCGTCACATCGTGACCCCGCGCTCGGCGCTGGTGTTCGGCACCGTGCTCGGCGTGCTGTCGACCGTGATCCTCTACCTCGGGGTCAACGCGCTCTCGGCGCTGCTGTCGGTGACCGCCATCGCGTTCTACGTCTTCGGCTACACCATGCTGCTCAAGCGGCGCACGACCCAGAACATCGTCTGGGGTGGCATCGCGGGGTGCTTCCCGACCCTCATCGGCTGGACCGCGGTGACCGGGTCGCTGTCGTGGACGCCGGTCGTGCTCTTCATGGTCGTCTTCTTCTGGACCCCTCCCCACACCTGGGCGCTGGCCCTGCGCTACCGCGAGGACTACGCCCACGTCGACGTCCCGATGCTGCCGGTGGTCAAGCCGGCCCGTGAGGTCGGCCGCCAGATCGTGCTCTACAGCTGGGTCATGGTCGCCACCTCGCTGCTGCTGTGGCCCGTGGCCGGCACGGGCCCGTTCTACCCCGTCGCGGCCGCTGTGCTCGGCGCGATCTTCCTGCTCGAGGCCCACCGCATGTGGGGTCGCACGCGCGGCACCGAGGACCTGAGCGTGATCCAGCCCATGCGGCTGTTCCACTCCTCGAACCTCTACCTCTCGCTGCTCTTCGTGGCCGTCGCGCTGGACCCGCTGCTCAGCTTCTGAGCGCTCCCCGACCGGGGGCCGCCGACGCGGGCCCCCAGGCACGCGGAGGCCGCCGCGGGGCCCTGTCCGCAGGTCCTCGCCCCGCACGGGAGGAGGGCGGCCCCCGGGGCCGAGGTCGAGGTCGCGGCCGACGGGGTCACCGCGAGCGGGCCGGACGTCGCCGGTCACCACCCGGTCGCGCGCACCACGCCTCGTCCCGTCACGGGCGAGATGGACCGCCACGGCCGCTGCGGGCGGACGGGCCGTCGTGCGCGAGGATCAGCGGCCGGAGCCGACCGGCTCGCGCAGGTCGTCGGAGCCGAGGTCGGCGCCGAGGGACACGGGGTGCGGGTGGCGCACGGTCAGCAGGGCCCAGGTGACGGCGGCCGCGATGAGGGCCGAGCCGAACACGTGGAAGGCCACGAGCACGACGGGCAGGTCGGTGAAGTACTGCACGAAGCCGATGAGCCCCTGCGCCAGCTCGATCACGAGCAGCAGCGCCACCGCACGGCGGGTGCGTCGGGGCGCGCCGGTGGCGTGGACGGCGAAGAGCAGGCCGATGGTGAGGCCGAGGAGCAGGAAGACGCTGTCGGCGTGGAGCTGGCTGACCGACTCGGGGTCCAAGCCGTTGCGCTTCGCCTCGAGGTCGCCGGCGTGGGGCCCGGACCCGGTGACGACCGTGCCGACGTAGAGCACGGTCCAGGCCGCGGCGAAGGTCGCCCAGGCCAGCGCGACCACGGGCCCGCGGACGGCGGGGCCGACCCCGTCGACGACCTGCAGGAAGCGGACCGAGAGGCACACGATGGCCAGCGAGAGCAGCAGGTGGAGCGAGACGACCCACGGGTTGAGCCCGGTCAGCACGGTGACGCCGCCGATCACGGCCTGCAGCGGGATGCCCAGCCCCATGAGCAGCGCGAGGGTGCGCAGCCGGCGGTCGCCGCTCTGCACGGCGGCCACGAAGGTCGCCACGGCGATCGCGGCGAGCACGAAGGTCAGCAGCCGGTTGCCGAACTCGATCGCGGCGTGCAGCGTCAGCTCGCCGTGGGGGGTGTAGGACCCCTCGAAGCACTCGGGCCAGGTGGGGCAGCCCAGCCCCGAGGCCGTCAGCCGCACGGCCGCGCCGGTGACCACCAGCACGGCGTTGGCCACCAGCGAGGCCCAGCCCAGGGGTCGCACGTAGCGGCCCAGGCCGGAGGGGCGGGCAGAGGGGCGGGCGGAGGACTCGGTCATTCCCACGTGAACGTCCTTGCGGTCGCGACGGTGCCGACGACGGTCCACGCCGCGAGCACCAGGAGGGCCGGCCAGGCGACCTGGCCGTCGATGAGGGCGTCGCGCATGGCGCCGCCGAGGGCCCCGGAGGGCAGCCAGCCGACGACCTCGCCGAACCCGCCGTACGCCGAGGCGGGCAGGACGACGGCGCCGCCGGCCATGAGGAGCAGGTAGACGAGGTTGGCGGCGGCCAGGGTCGCCTCTGCCCGCAGCACCCCGGCCACGAAGAGGCCGAGGGAGGCGAAGGCCGCGGTGCCGAGCACCACGGCGAGCACGCTGCCGGTGACGGCGCCGAGCGCGGAGCCGTCGGCGCCGGGCACGGGGCGCCAGCCGAGGGCCAGGGCGACCGCGGCGATCACCGCGACCTGGAGCACCTCGACGAGGAGCAGGGCGAGCACCTTGCCGGCCAGCAGGCCCGAGCGCGGCAGGGGCGAGGTGCCGAGGCGCTTGATCACGCCGTAGCGCCGCTCGAACCCGGTGGCGATGGCCAGCGAGGTGAAGGCCGTCGACATGACGGCCAGCGCCAGCACCCCGGGGGTGAACACGTCGACGGGCGTGGCCTCGAGGTCCAGCCCGACGCGGTCGGCGGCCAGGACGCCCCCGATCAGCACGATGACCGGGATGACGACGGCCAGCAGCAGCTGCTCGCCGTTGCGCAGCGTGAGCCGGGCCTCCATGCGCGCCTGGGCGAGCACCTGCCGGCCCAGGGGAGCGGCGCCCGGCCGGGGGGCGAAGGTGCCCGTGGCGGCGGGCACGGCCCGCTGGGTGGCGCTCATGGGGTCAGCTCCCGTCCGGTGAGGTCGAGGAAGACGTCCTCGAGCGTGCGGGTGCCGAGGGTCAGCGACTCCGGCAGCACCGCGTTGTCCTCGCACCAGCGTGACACCCGGGCCAGCGTGGAGGCGTCGGCCGGACCGGTCACCTGGAGGCTGAGGGAGTCGAGCAGCCGCACCTCGGTGCCGGGACCGAGGGCGGCGGTGAGCGACTCGGGGGCGCCCGGGGGGAAGGGGCGGGTCACCACGAGCCGGATCGTCGAGACCGTGCCGCCCCGCGTGAGCTCCAGCGGGGAGCCGGAGAGGACGAGGCGGCCGTGGTCGATGATGTGGACGAGGTCGGCGAGCCGCTCGGCCTCCTCCATGTAGTGGGTGGTGAGGACGACGGTCACGCCGTCGCCGCGCAGCTCCTGGAGCAGCTCCCACACGGTGCGGCGCACGGCGGGGTCCATGCCGGCCGTCGGCTCGTCGACGAAGACCAGCTCGGGCCGACCGACGAGGGCCAGCGCGAGGCCGAGGCGCTGCTGCTGACCGCCCGAGAGGCGGCGGTAGGGGGTGCGCCCGCACTCGGCCAGGCCGAGACGCTCCGAGAGGAGCGCGGGGTCGAGCGGGTGGGCGTGCAGCGCCGCGACGTGGCGCAGCATCTCCATGGCCCGCACCCCGCTCCACGCGCCGCCGCCCTGGAGCATGACCCCGATGCGGGGGAGCAGCTCACGTCGGTCGCGCACCGGGTCGAGCCCCAGCACCCGCACGGTGCCCGCCTGGGGCCGCCGGTAGCCCTCGCAGGTCTCCAGCGTGGTCGTCTTCCCGGCGCCGTTGGGGCCGAGCACGGCGGTGACGGAGCCCCGCGGCACGCGCAGCGACAGGGAGTCGACGGCGGTCTTGTCGCCGTAGCGCATCACCAGGCCGTCGACCTCGACGGCGGGGGCGTCGAGCGGATCGGCGGCGGGCACGCCCCCAGTCTAGGAAGCCGCACCCCGTGGCCACGAGGCGAGGTCGCCTCGCCGCGGCGGGGTGCGTGCGGCGGTGCCCTACCGTTGCCGTCCGTGAACCCCTTCGTCCTCGGTGCGGTGGTCGTCCTCGGCCTCGCCGTCGCCGTCCTGGCCGTCGTGCTCGTGGTGCGCGACGTCGCCGTGCGCCACAGCGACCTGCTCTTCGGCCTGATCGCGCTCCTGGAGCTGGCCCTGCTGGTGCAGCTCGTCACCGGGTCGGTGGCCCTGGCCGGCACGGAGCGTGATGTCGAGGGCGTCACCTTCGTCGCCTACCTGTTCACCAACCTGCTCGCGCTGCCGATCGGGGCCTTCTGGGCCCTGGCCGACAAGACCCGCGTGGGCGGGGCGGTGGTGCTGGTGACGGTGCTCACGGTGCTCGCCCTCCAGCTCCGCCTGGTCTCGATCTGGGCGGGGGCCTGAGGTGCGCGACCCCGCGCTGTCCTCCGGCGCCGGTCGCGTGCTGGTCGCGGTCTACGCCGTCTTCGCCGTCGCCGCCACGGGGCGCTCGGTGCTGCAGCTGGCCACCGAGCCGGGCCGCGCGCCCCTGGCGTACTCGCTCTCGCTGCTCGCCGCGGTGCTCTACGTGCTGGCCACGACCTGCCTGGTCGTGGGCGGCGCCCGCGCGTGGCGGGTGGCCGTCGGCGCCTGCTCGGTCGAGGCGGCCGGGGTCGTCGCCGTGGGGGCGCTGAGCCTGGTCGCCACCGACCTCTTCCCCGACCGGACGGTCTGGTCGCACTTCGGACAGGGCTACGGCTTCCTGCCCCTCGTGCTGCCGTTCGTGGGGCTGTGGTGGCTGCGCCGCACCCGCCCGGGGGAGCGCACCGGCAGGTAAGGGTCGCCTTCCTTGAACGGCCTCCGGCATTAACGGCACACTGGCGTTGTGGAATTCGACGAGACCTCCCTGCGCAGCGGCGACCAGCCGCGCGGCGGGGACCAGACGACGCGGCAGCGCGTCGCGCGGTCGATCCTCGTCAACGGCGCCTCCACCGCCGTGGCGCTCGCGGAGCGGCTCGACCTGACGCCGGCCGCTGTGCGCCGCCACCTCGACCAGCTGGTCGAGGAGGGCGCGGTGGAGTCGCGCGAGGCCCGCACCGCCACCCGGGGCCGGGGTCGACCCGCCCGGGCCTTCGTGCTGACCGAGCGGGGCCGCGAGGGCTTCGACCAGCAGTACGACGACCTCGCCGTCCAGGCCCTGCGCTTCCTCTCCGAGACCGGCGGCGACGACGCCGTGCGCGAGTTCGCCGAGCGCCGGGTGGGCTTCATCGAGGAGCGCTTCGGCGTCGTCGAGGCCGCCCACCCCGAGCTCACCCCCGCCCAGGTGCTCGCCCGGGTGCTGTCGGAGGAGGGCTACGCCGCCGCCGTGCGCGACGTGCCGGTGGGGGAGCAGCTGTGCCAGCAGCACTGCCCGGTCAGCCACGTGGCCCACGAGTTCCCCCAGCTGTGCGAGGCGGAGACCGCGGCCATCGGTCGCGTGCTCG